>JAISWP010000079.1 GCA_031271065.1 Synergistaceae bacterium | reverse complement strand
CGGTGTCGTTCTCGCGCAGCCTGTCACGCACCTTCAGAGCTAAGCGTGAGCCTCCCCGGACAGCCTCGGCGGCGCCATCGACCGCGAGTACCATCCCGATTCCGTCGGCTCCCTTGTCCGCCGCCGGGGCCGGACTTGCCGCCGCGCCTGTTATCAGCGCCAGCGCCAAGACCGGCACGGCCAATATTCTTCTCAGCGCGCTCATTTCACTCGCTCCTCGCTTTCACGTTCAATATTTTCTCGAAGCCCGTCATGTCAAACACGTCGTATATGGCTTTTTCGACGTTTATGACCGCCATTTTGCCCTTCTGCCTGTCGGCGGTCTTTCTCGCCAGAAGAAATACTCGTATTCCAGCGCTGCTGACGTACTCGACGTCCGCGAGGTCAAAGACCATATTGAAGCCGCCTTTTTCGTACGTATCGGACGATATGGCCTCGACGCGCTCCTGAAGCTCGGGCGACGAGGTTATGTCCAGCATGCCTTTCAGTTTGACGTAATAGATGTCGTTCTCGTGCGTGATGTTTATCTCCAAGCGCGCTCAACTCCTTAAATTTTAAAATTTTCACTACTCAGGCCCGTAACGGTAAACCGGCCTTTAATATTCGTTTTCCCCCCACACCAGGACCGGCGTCAATTTCTCCCTTACCAGGTCCATCGGCAGCGGGCCGTGATAACGCGAGTCGTAAGCGGCCGCGCTGTCGGCCATAAGCCATACATGGCCGTCCGGCACCGTCAGGGGGTAATCGACTTTACGCCAGGACTCGTCGCCGATCCGCGCCTTCGGGTACGGCGCGCCGTCTATCGCGAGCGCGTCCCTCGAACGCGCTATAGTCGCGCCTGGCAGGGCGGCGACCCGTTTTATCACGATCGGAGAAACGAAGGACATTCTTTCCTCCCCGATCTCCGGCCTCGCCGCGTAAAACTCGTCCTTGTTGTAGTCGATGACGTCGCCAACCTTCAAAACGCCCGGAGGGCGGGCCCTCCAAATGCCGGCCGGGACGTGGCTCGCCGTCAGGTTTATTCGCAGGTCCAACACGGCGAAGACCGCCACGGGGGCAAGAAAACATATCGTCAGCAGCGCGACTTTGCGGGCGGCTTTCCCGTCGGCTTTCATGCCCTCACTGCCCGCCGCCGTTTCCCGCGCCGGTCACAGACTGCGCGGATCCTTTGATCTCCTCGACCCAGCGCCCTATGCCTTGGACGAGCGTGGCGCTCCTCGCCGAGAAATAACCCGCCTGAAGACCGATAGCGAAGGCGAGGATGATGGCTACGAGCACTATTAAAAAAGCCGATCGTATCCTGATCATCGCGGCGCTCCCCGGACGATGTACGGCTCCGCGAACGAGACGTCCCTCGTCGTTATTATGCTGAACCTGTAACCGGGCAGTATCCGCAGCGTCGGCGCGATGTTCATGTTCTTCTCCAGCGCCTGGGACGCGACGTTCGTCACGTTTTCCATGACCGTCTCGGCGAAGATCGACTCCGTGCTTCTCGTATCTCCATTGGAGTCGGACGCCGTGCTCGTGTCGTCCTTCGTCGCCTCCTTGCCCGCCGCCACGAAGACGGAGGCGAAGACGGCCGCGCCGAGCATCCTGCTGTAGTGATTATCCGTCTTCTGTTTGAAACCGGCGTAACCGCGCTGATCGCTTCCAAGCATCCCTTCCAGATTGAGTGACGTGCCGTCGGGATAAATTATCCTGTTCCAGACCACCAGCAGGCGATTCTGCCCGTAGACGACGTGTGAGTCGTAGGCCCCAACCATCCTCGCGCCCTGGGGTATCAGGATGTGCGCTCCCGTCGCCGTGTCGTACACGTGCTCGGAGACCTGTCCCACGATCGTCCCCGGCAGATCGCTGTTTATACCCCCGATCATGACGCCGCTGATTATGGCGCCGGCCGCCAGTTCATAGCGCGACAGCGGCGCGCGCCGCGTCGAGGACAGATATTCGGCATCCGCGCCGCCCGCCGCTCCCGTGTTCGTGTTGGCGGCGGCGTAGGCGTTCGCCCTGTCCTGATGCGCCGTGCTCGAAGCGTTGGAATCCGCGTCGTTCGTCCGTGAAACAACGGATGACTCCGTCTGCGCGCTGGTCGCGCCCTGTGAGGCTGGCGGCGCTCCCGCGGCCTGATCTTGCGGCAGGTACGCGGATATCAGTCCCGCGAGAGTGTCGGCCGATTCGTCCGGCACACGCAGAGTATCGGTCCGCTCGTCGTCTTTTTTCGTCTGTACATTCGCCAGTTCGACCGCCGCCGGCGCGGCATAAGCCGCCTCCGTCATGCGCCGGACGTTCTCCATTTGCTCGGACGGCGGTTTTCTGACAATCCTTGGGCTGTTCTCGGCCTTCGGTACCGGAGTCACGGCGACGACGGGAACGGCGAGCTGGTCCTCGGACGACGCCCTCGCCTCGTCTAGTATCTGCTCCCTGAGATTTTTGTATATTATCTCTCGAATGGCTTCCGAGTCGCTGAATACTCCAGTCGCGGGCTTTATATCCACCGCCGCCGGCGGGCTTGTATCCGATGAAACCTGCCGCTGTTCGCTGTTCTGATCCTCCATGCTGAATATAACGACGCATATGATCACCATCAGGCCGATCATGATCATCCAGATAATCCTCGTGCTCCTCGGCCGGTTTTTTACCTTTTTGCTTGCTCCCTCACTCTGTTCCTCGAAGTCGGGGAAGAAATAATTGTCTTTGTCAGCCATTATCGTGTCTCCGTCCCCTCGGTCAAAATCATTTCGGCGCCGACGCCGCGACTTTATCGCCGCGGTAAATTGCGACCCTGTTGCCTCCGATCTGAAGAATGCCGATGTCGAACAGCCTGTCGACTATGTACGTGTTTCCGTCGACCCTGTAGTTCGTCAGCTTCTCCCTGCCGTTCTCCTTTATAAAAAAGGCGGGCGACTCCGTCACCTGCATCAACTCCGGCATCACGACATACGTGTGGCCCTTGGCGTCGTAGACCGTGAGCGGTTTCCACGAAATATTTTTTCCCTTGATTATCTTTACGCTGTATTTCGTGTAAACATCGGCCGGATCTATTCCCCTCGCGCCAAGTTTTGCCGCGGCGACCTCGGCCGCCGGTGGAGCGGCTATTATGTCGTCCGCGCGGCGGTAAGCGGCGAGCAGTTTCTGCCAGCTTTCCGCGTCGGAGGCTTTGACGCCGCCGGGAACCTCCGGGTAAATGAAACCCACGAAGGGCATGAATTGCCCGTCAGTCACGGACACCAATTCGACGGAATATGTCCGCCTGTCCGTGTGAATGAGCATGTTCGCGGCTATGTCGGGTATCTGGGGTTTTACGATAACGTGCGCGGTCAGCGCGTCGTCGGCCCCGCTCTGCGCCCCCGACACTATCCACCTCGACGTGTCGGATATATGGACGTTCCTCACCGACTCGCCTGGCTGAAGCTCTATATCGGTCAGCCGCAGCGGTTTGCAGACTATCCTCGGATTGAGGGTCCCGAAGTAGAAATTTATCCTCCCGTTCTCCTGAATGTAGGGCATAGGCGCGCCTTTAGCCTCGTCGTAAGCGCGGGCGAGGTTCACCGCCGCATCGTCTATCGTCCTCAGTCCCGGCGGTCTGTCCAGAATTTTCAGCTTTTCGCTCAACGCCGCGGAGTCCGGGTCGTCCTCTAGCACCACGTTTCCGCCGGAAACGCCCTCTGTTATACCCGGGAGCAATTCGTCCGCGAATTCCAGCGGGGTTCCCATTATGCTTCCGACATGCGAGAGTATGTCGGCGGAGGTTATTTCAGTCACGGCCTCCTGTTCTTCCCGCGGCCCGGTTTCGGTTATCACCGCGCCCTCGGCGCTGTACAGCGGCCCTGTCAGCAGGACAAACAGAAGACCAAGCGATAAAAGGAGCGGTTTTTGTTTTTTCATCTGTCTTTTCATATAGTCTCCCTCTCGCTAGTAGCTTCTGATAATGTTGTAGTCGGTGATGTATATCCCGAGCGGATTGTCAATCAGGGTCGAGTAGTCGGAAGGCGGCGAGACCGCCACGCTGAACGTGCCCAGGTAGCCGAACTCCTGATCGGCGCCTTCCCCGGCGAGGACGGTCTCCGTCCAGCTCGCCTGATACGAACTGTTGCTCAGCGGTTTCACGGACAGAACTTTCACGCTCACCGGATATTTGGCGTTCGTCGGCGGCGACTCCCGATAAGACGCGTTCAGCATGCGGGCGGCGTTGCTTTCTCCGGCCACCGATTTGAACGATTTCTCCGAGTAAATGAGCTGGGCGGCTATATCGGACAGTCTGGCCCTGCTGTTGATGATAAACGCCCCGATCTGCGCGGACACGATCCTGGCGTCCACGTTCGATGCTTCTATCTCCTTCACGGGAATCGCGTACCCATGTTCGTCGACCTGTATGACATAGGGTTGTATTTTGACGCTTCTAGCCAGCGAAAAATTGCTGAAGACGGCGAGCACGAGG
>JAISWP010000011.1 GCA_031271065.1 Synergistaceae bacterium | reverse complement strand
CTGATAAGGTCGGAGAGGGAGGAGGAGATCGATATGCTTGCGGCAAAGACGGAAGAGATGAAGATGACGGTGGGCCGTCTGAAGCAGCTCAGCGCGGACGAACGGACGAGGATGCTGTTCGAGGCGAGGGAGCTCTACCTGATGGACGAGGCGGCGCGCCGCGAAGCGGCAGTTGCCGAAGGCAGAGCCGAGGGAAAGGCCGAAGGCAGAGCCGAGGGCGAGGCAAAGGGCAGAGCCGAGGGCGAGGCAAAGGGCGAGGCAAAGGGCAGGACCGAGGGTAAATTGGAAATAGTGAAACAGATGCTGCTCAGCGGGTTTGACACTGAGCTAATCTCCCGGATTTCCGGCATGACGGCAGGGGAGATAAAGGACCTGAAATAACGGAAAAGATAAAGGCGTCCGCATACGTGTAAACGCGTATCAGGGAAGGGCTGCCGGCGGCTGTCATTTCAGGGACAGTGTCATGTCCGAACTTCCTATGAAGCCCCTTTTTCTTAGGTATTCGGCAAAAACGTACGACAAAAGCGCCGGAAGAACGAAATGAAGGATGATGACTCCGGGCCAGGCGGCGGAGCCCATAGCCTCGAAGGTCGCGACCTGTCCCACGAGTCCGCTGGTCCCCATACCCGCTCCCACGCTGATGTTCTTCATCTTGAATATCACTGTCGCCACCGGCCCGAGCACCGCGGAGGCGAGCGTCGGGGGGACCCATATCCACGGGTTTTTCACTATGTTGGGCATCTGTATCATGGAGGTTCCTATTCCCTGGGAGACGAGACCGCCCACTCCGTTCTCCCGGAAACTGGAGACGGCGAAACCTATCATCTGGCAGCTGCACCCGACAGTGGCCGCGCCTGCGGCCAGTCCGGAAAGGCCGAGGGATATGGCGAGCGCGGCGCTGCTTATCGGCAGCGTCAGTATGATTCCCATGATCACCGAGACGAGGACTCCCATTATGGCGGGGTGCATGGTGGTGGCTGTGTTTATCAGCCCTCCTATCCATTTCATGAGCGTCGCCACGTAGGGCGCGACCGTGATCCCGGCAAACCCTCCCGCGATTATGACTCCCGCCGGAATCAGTATGATATCTATGCTCCTGCCGCTCAGTCTGCGGATCAGTTTGCCGGCCTCCGCCCCGACGACCGCCGCTATGGCCGCGCCCATAGGTTCACCGGCGGCGGGAGAAGCGCCGGCGAACGTCCCGGCGCCGATGAACCCTACGGACAGGACGGAAAATATGGCAAGGGGAGGAGCGTCTATCCCGCACGCGATCCCCGCCGCTATGGCCGGTCCCATCGCAAGCTGAGCCATCGACCCCAGAGTCGTCAGAAGGCTCACGCCGAAGTATGCGCCGGCCTGTTTTAAAATCAGCCCCACTATGAGAGACGAAAAAAGCCCCAGACCCATACCGTTCAAAACTTTCACGAAGTACGACGAATAATTCCCGGATATCTTCAAGATAAGATAGCCTCCTCAAGTAAGAAAAAATACCGCTTAGAGCGGTATAATAACATTGATATCACAAGATGCGAATAAATCCCCGCCGAAATATCCATATTTTCATGAAAAGTATTTTTTTTAACAGCAGTTGCGCCCACATCATTGACAATGCGGTTTCTGCCTATTATGATTTTCGTTAATTTTTTAAAATTTTATATTTGTTTTATATATATCCTATATGTAAGATATGATAAGCGATATAATATGATAAAAGACGAAAGGGGGGCAGACGGCGAAACCTGAACTGACGGATGTAATTGAAGCGAACAGCACGGACAAATTAAGGAGGTTTTATGATGAAAAGCCGCATTTTTTTGATGATTTCTCTGCTTTTTGCGATTTCTGCCCTTGTTCCCGCCGCGCACGCGGGGGACGCCGAGTACAAGGACGAACTGCACTCGACGGTTGCCGCCTCTCCGGACACTCTCGACTGCGGAAACACCTCGGCCGGAGTGGCCTCAATCATATCGATGGGCACAATATTCGAGACGCTGTCTTATATCCGGGAGGATTATTCCATAGCGCTCGAACTTGCCGAGGATTACCAGACCGCGGACGGCGGTAGATCCCACACCTATAAATTGAGGCGCGGAGTTAAGTTCCACAACGGTGAGGAGATGAAAGCCGGCGATGTGGCCGCTTCGCTGAACAGGTGGATCGACTTGTTCGGGACCGCGGCGAATCTCGTCGGAGAATCCAGGTTCGAAAAAGTCGACGATTACACCGTGAAGATAGAGCTGAGCCAGCCGTTCCTCTATCTCAACGAGCTGATCGCGACCGCGACGAACAGGCCCATAATCGTGCCGAAGTCCGTCCTGGACAAGGGCGAGAAGCCGGTCAGCATACTCGCCGAACTGGTTGGAACCGGCCCCTATAAGTTTGTGGAATGGGCCCAGGACCGATATGTACACCTCACGCGCTATGACGATTACGAACCGTACGGCACAAAGGGAGACTACAGCGGATGGGGCGGTTACAAAGAGGCCCTCACTAAAGACGTCTATTTCGACATAGTCACAGAGGATTCTACCAGGATAGCCGGTCTGGAGTCGGGGGAGTACGATGTGACTCCTCTGCCCTACGAGGAATACGAGCGTTTCAGCGGCAACCCCGATTACAGGATTCACAAGTCCCTGGAAGGCGACGACGTGCTGGTATTCAACAAAAGAGAGGGGATCGGGTCCAACCCTAAATTCCGTCAGGCTGTGCAGTCAGCCCTCAATACCGAGGACATCCTGCTGGGCGCGTACGCGAACACCGAGTTTTTCGGCGTCGATTCGAGTTATATCATCCCATCTTCCTCGGAGTGGTACACCAAGGCCGGGAGCCAGTATTACAACGTACACGACCCGGAGAAAACGGCTGCGCTCCTCAAAGACGCCGGATATAGCGGCGAGCCGTTCCGCATACTGGTCTCGTCCAGTTACCCCCACTTCTACAAGGCTGGTATAGTCATCGAACAGCAGCTCAAGGTGGTGAATATAAACGTCGAACTGAAAGTGACGGACTGGGCGACATTCATGGCCACGAGAAAAGAGCAGAGCCAGTGGGACGCGTTCATAACCAGTCTGCCGGTGACGTCCTTCCCGCCGTTCATCCTATCCCTCAACGCCTTGTGGGCCGGATGGTCGGAGGACGAGTATCTGCAGAGCGAGCTCCGCGCTATCACATACGCCACGGACAAGTCCGAGGCCATAGCCAGATGGGAGAAACTGCAGGAGTGGTGCCTCGCGGAATATGTTCCAGCCTGCAAATACGGCAACGAATACAGACTCGATATATCCACGTCGAAGGTTGAGGGCGGTTCGTTCATGGAGGGTACGCACCCCTGGAATATCCGCGTGAGAAAATAACGCCGCGCCCCGGACTTCATCCGTAAAGAGTGCCGATGGGCAGATACCTGCTGAGGCGGATCGTTTCTCTGGCGCCGACGCTCGTCATCGTCTCGTTGCTGATATTCACGCTGATACACCTCATCCCGGGCGACCCGGCGCGGGTCATGCTGGGCGACAGGGCCACGGAACAGGATGTGGAGAGGCTGCGGGAGGAATTGGGCTTTGACAGGCCCCTGTATATTCAATACATTAATTGGGTGAAGGGGATTTTCCGCGGCGATTTCGGGAGATCTGTGTTCATAAGGGAGAGCATGGTCGATATAATAGGAAGCCACATGGCCCCTACGATCGTGCTCACCTTTTATGCGCTCCTCATTGCGGTCGCAGCCGCGATTCCGCTGGGTATCATTGCCGCCGGCCGCCATAACGAGGCTGCCGGCAATCTGATCGAGATATTCGCTATGGCGGGGGTCTCCATACCCAGCTTTCTGCTGGGCCTTCTGATGATCATAGTTTTCGCGGTGAAGCTGAGATGGTTTCCGGCAGCAGGCTACAAGACGATAGACGAGGTCGGTTTCTGGCCCCACCTCCGCTACATGCACATGCCAGCCGCCGCGCTGGGCTGCATGCAGGCGGGGTTTCTGATACGAATGACGCGGGCTTCGGTGCTCGAGGTCCTGAGTTCGGACTACATACGCCTTGTTCACGCCAAGGGGCTCGACGATTTCCGCATCATCTTCAAGCATGTCCTCCGCAACGCGCTCATACCGATAGTGACCACGCTGGGGCAGTCGCTCATGCTGCTTCTGTCCGGCGCCGCCGTCGTCGAGTCGGTATTCAACATACCGGGAATAGGGCAGCTGATAATCCACGCCGTCGCCAGAAGGGACTACGAGATAATCCAGGCGGTCGTCCTGCTGGCCACTATCATAAACGTGGCGGTAGGTCTGACGGTCGACGTGCTCTACGCCATTATCGATCCGAGGGTGAGGCTTGAGTGACGCCATGAAGGAAATATCTCCCGTCCTCCGGGACATCGAATCCCTGAAGGGCGAACTCAAAAGAGAGCAGAGAAAGATAGTGATCCGCCGGTTCCTGAGAAACAGGACGTCCGCGGCGGGCGCTCTCATTCTTTTATTCATGCTGCTGTGCGCCGCGCTGGCGCCCGCAGTCTGCCCGGAAGGACCTTACGCCATGGTCATGTCCGAACGGCTCGCCGCACCCAGCGCGAAACATCTCTTCGGCGCCGACGCTTTCGGAAGAGATCTGTTCGCGCGCATTATGTTCGGGGCGCGCATCTCCATGCTGATAGGCGGAGCGGTGAGCCTGGCGTCTCTCGCGTCCGGCCTGGTCATCGGGCTTTACGCGGCATACTTCAGGAGGCTCGACAACGTGCTGATGCGTATATGCGACAGCGTGAACGCGATACCGGCGGCTCTGCTCGCCATAGCGCTCATGGCCGTCCTGGGGGCCAGCACCGCTAATGTGGTGATAAGCCTGTCGATCATCTACACACCCGCTCTCGCCCGGGTCGCCCGTTCGAGCGCGCTGTCCGTCAAAGAGAGCACTTACGTCGAGTCCATGCGGGCCCTTGGAGCCGGGCCCGGCCGGATAATCTGGCGTCACATCCTGCCCAATATCATCGGTCCGGTGATCGTCCAGGCGTCCTTCATCTTCGCCAACGCTATCATCACCGAGGCGGCTCTCAGCTTTCTGGGGGTTGGAGTTCCTATCCCTCAGCCCAGCTGGGGCAACATTCTTTACGAGGGTAAGTCGGTCATCTACAAGGCTTCGTGGATGGTGGTATACCCCGGCGCATTCACCGTACTGGCGGTGCTGGGGCTGAACCTGTTCGGAGACGGGCTCCGGGATATTTTAAACCCGAAAAGCAGAGTATGACCGCGGAAAACTCAGCCGGTCCCGGCGGTCCCATGCTGGATATCAGAGGGCTCTCCATACGCTTCAAGACCGATTACGGGGTGCTTGACGTCCTGGACGGCGTGTCCATGCGGGTGTTTCCGGGGGAAATGACAGCCCTTGTAGGCGAATCCGGCTGCGGAAAGAGCGTCACGATACAATCGGTGATGCGGCTGCACGACGAGAAAAGGCAGGTCGTGTACGACGGGGAGATATTTTTCAAGGGCAGGGATGTCCTGAAACTGACCCGGAGTGAAATGAGGGCGATTCGCGGCGGCGAGATTGCCATGATCTTTCAGGATTCGTTCAGCTCCCTCGACCCGATATTCCGGATCGAGGACCAGCTGCTGGAGTGCGTGCCGGAGGACGCGAAGCGTACGCAAAGCGGCGCGCGGGATTACGCCGCGTCCATGCTGGAGAGGGTGGGCATAAACGAGCCCTATTTGCGGCTGAGGCAATACCCTTTCGAGATGTCCGGAGGTATGCGGCAGAGGGTGGCGATAGCTATGGCGCTTTCGCGCGGTCCGTCTCTGCTTCTGGCCGACGAGCCGACCACCGCCCTGGACGTTACGATCCAGGCTCAGGTGATGGAACTGATCCGCGAGCTGAACCGCGATCTGGGGATGGGCGTCATTCTGGTGACCCACGATCTCGCGGTGGTGTCGGAGACCTGCGAGAGGGCGCTTGTGATGTATCTGGGGCAGATAGTGGAGGAAGCGTCAGTGGGAGATATGCTAGACAGGCCGGCTCATCCCTACACGCTCGGGCTCGTAAGATCGATCCCCCAGCTCGAGGGGCCGAAACCGGAGAGGCTCTACGCCATAGAGGGCATGGTCCCTCTGCCGGGGCAGATCACCCGGGGCTGCAGATTCGCCCCGAGGTGCCGCTATGCGCTGCCGAGATGCTGTGAGGAAACTCCTGAACTGAGGCCGGTCCAGGGCAGCCAGTCCGCCAGGTGCTGGCGGATCGGAGAATTTTAAATGCCTGAGACGATACTTACCGTGACCCAGCTCAAAAAATATTTTCCGATAAAGTCGTTTTTCGGACGGGTGAAAAACAGTATAAAAGCCGTCGACGGCGTATCTCTGTCCATAGAAAGGGGCAGGACTTACGGTCTTGTGGGCGAGACCGGCTGCGGGAAAAGCACGGCCGGAAGGCTGATCCTCAAACTGCTGCCCGCCACCGGAGGACGGATATTTTTCGAGGGGAACGACATAACGGATCTCAGCGAGGCCGAGATGAGGCCTTATCGCAGGAAAATGCAGATAGTATTCCAGGACCCCTATACGTCCCTCAATCCATGCAAGCGTATCGGCTCCATTCTGCAGGAAGCGCTGGAAATAGGCGGAGTCGAAAACCGCGCGGAACGCGAGGAAAGGGCGGTCGATATACTCAATAAAGTGGGTCTGCCGCCGCAGCACTTTTATCGCTTCCCCCATGAGTTTTCCGGCGGTCAGCGCCAGAGGATAGGCCTTGCGAGAGCCCTCGTGCAGAATCCGAGCCTCGTGGTCTGCGACGAGCCGGTATCCGCTCTGGACGTATCCATACAGTCGCAGATACTGAACCTGCTGATGGACATGCAGCGCGAATTCGACGCGGCGTATCTTTTCATCGCTCATGACATGAGCGTCATCCGGCATATTTCATCGAGGGTGGGGGTCATGTATCTGGGCGTTCTGCTGGAGGAAGGCGATACCGACGAATTGTTCGGGAACCCGGCCCATCCCTATACCAAAGCGCTCCTGTCAGCGGTGCCGTCGGTAAAACGCCGTGAAATGGCAGGGCGCGCTATCTCCGGGGAGATACCGTCGCCGATGAACGCCCCGGCAGGATGCGTGTTCTGCGGGCGCTGTCCGCATCGTTCGGAAAAATGTGAAAAAACGAGACCCCGGATGCGAAAAATCAGCCCGGGACATTCGGCGGCCTGCGTCCTCTGCGGCTGACGCGCCGCCCGCCTGTTCCCCGATCGCCGGGATAACGGCATGAATGTAGATATATGTTTATAAAATTTTCACGGTATAGTATAATGTAATATATCGTCTGAACATAAATCTCGTCCATCATCAAGCGGACGCACGGCAAAAGGGCGGTTTTGAAGAGGATTCGGGCGTTTATCATGAAAAAAGAGAGGTTTTCGTACATCGATACTATGACGATATGCGCGAATGACCACGAAAACAGCTTGACGGGCCGCAATTCGCACCGGGAGTCATGAGTACGGCAAACGCAGCCGCCGCAAGCGTCGAAGCCGGCGCGGAGACCAGAGCCAAGCCGACCTTCGAGCAGGTGCTGGAACATCTGTACCGCGAGTACAAGGGACTCGAAATAGAGTACAGGAAGCTCGCGGAGTACAAAAAGCTGGCCGATCAATACAGGCTCGAGGAAGAACGCAGGTATGCCGGATATAAAAAACTGGCGGACGATTACGTGCGGCTGGAGGGCGCGTACAAAAATCTGCAGACCGAATACGGCATACTGGCAGAGAACGGAAAGGCCGATTCCTCCGCTAAGACCGACGGAAGCGGCGTTTCAGCCTCCGACCCGTGGCGTTTCTACAACACCCTTCTCCTTCGCGCGTGCCCCGACGCAGTATTGGTCCTTGACAACGATCTGAGAGTAGTCCTCGTCACGGACATGATGGCCCGCCTTTTGGGAGAGTCCGGCACCGGAACGCTCTTGTACAGCAATCTGGGAAACATGCTCAAGACGATCATGGCCCCCCACGAGATGGAGCTGGTGACTCAAAATTGCAGAACCGCTCTCAAGACTTCAAGGCAGGTGAGTTTCACCAGTATACTGACGCCGCCGGGAGGGTCAGAGATCATAGCCGAATGTACGGTCAGCCCAGCGTCCGAGAACGGGATAATCTATGGCGTGGTATTCCTGATACACGACGTCACCGAGATGGAGGCGGCGAAGCGCCGGGCGGAGGAAGCGTCGAATTCCAAGAGTTCGTTCCTCGCGACGGTGAGCCACGAGATAAGGACGCCTCTCAATGCCGTCCTCGGGCTCTCCGAGATAGAACTGCAGAAGGAGCTGGCGGGGGATACGAGGGACAATCTGGAAAAGATATACAGCTCCGGTTCGAGCCTGCTCGGAATAATCAACGACATCCTCGACATATCCAAGATAGAGGCCGGGAGCATGGACATCGTTCCCACCAATTACAACATGTCGGGGCTCCTTGGAACCGCCATACAGCTCAACCTGGTGAGGATAGGGGTAAAAAAGATCACTTTCGACCTGGACATGGATCCCGATATACCCGAAAAACTCTACGGCGACGAGCTCCGCGTCAAGCAGATACTGAATAACCTCCTGTCAAACGCCTTCAAATACACCGAGGAAGGGTTCGTCAAACTCACCGTCGTATGGAGGGAGGACGGCGAGAACGCGTATCTCACCTTCACGGTGTCCGATTCCGGTCAGGGCATACGCAAAGAGGACCTGGGAAAGCTGTTCTCGGAGTACAAGCAGCTGAACTCCAGGGCGAACAGGAACATCGAGGGCACCGGACTGGGCCTTTCGATCACCAGAAAACTCACGGAGCTGATGGGCGGAGCGCTGTCCGTGGAGAGCGAATTCGGAAAAGGCTCCTCTTTTAAAGTCTCGCTCCCCCAGAAAATAGTCGATCTCACGCCCGTGGGAGAGGACGCCATCAAAAACCTCAAGGAATTCAGATTTGCCGAATTCCGCAACAGGATGAAGAAAAACCTGATCCGTTCCTATATGCCCTACGGCAAGGTCCTGGTGGTGGACGACGTTTTGACGAATCTCGAGGTCGCGCGGGGGCTCATGCTTCCCTACGGGCTCACCATAGACTGCGTGTCCAGCGGACAGGAAGCGGTCGAAAAAGTGAAAAATACCGGTGTGTCCGGAGTCCCCCCGTACGATGTGGTGCTCATGGACCATATGATGCCCGACATGGACGGCATCGAAACCACGAAGGCGATCCGCGGCGAGATAGGGACGGACTACGCGAGAACCGTGCCGATAATAGCCCTGACCGCCAACGCTATGGCCGGTATCGAAGAGATGTTCATGAAAAACGGTTTCAACGGCTACATATCCAAGCCCATCGACATCATGAGGCTGGACGTGGAACTCAACAAATGGATCAGGGACAGACACGGCAGCAAAGAGCAGGTAAAATCGGACTCGGCGGCCGAAGCCGCGCCTCATGCGGCGGGAGCGCCGCCCGGGAGAAGGGCGGCATCCGGGCCGATCGACGCGCACGTGGACGGAGTGGATCTGGCTGAAGGTTACGCGCGCTACGAAGACGAGAACATCTACCTGGGAGTGCTGCGCACATACGTGAAGTCCACCCCGCAGCTCCTGAACAAGATGAGGATAATTTCGAGGGATAAACTCTCGGACTACGCGGTCACCATCCACGGAATAAAGGGGAGCAGCTACGGCATCTGCGCCATGACTGCGGGGAAATGGGCGGAACGGCTGGAAGCGGCCGCGAAAAATGGTGATCTGGAGTTAGTTCTCTCCGAGAACAGCGACTTTATCAGGATGATGGAGAGGCTTATGTCCAGCCTCTCCCAATTCCTCGACGGGTCCGCCAAAAAAGAAGAGTCCCTTAAACAGCCGAGCCCCGGCAGGAATAAAGTGTTCGAACCGGACAGGCAAGTGCTGGAAAAGATGTTCACGGCTTGCAAACAGTACGACCTCAACGCTATGGATCAGTATCTGATGGAGCTGGAAGGTTTCGACTACGAGTTCGGATCGGAGCTTGTATCGGGCCTGCGGGAGCAGATGGACAACCTGGAATACGACGCTATACTCGATCATCTGAGCAGGACACTGACATCCTCCCGCAAACACTGAGAAACGCAGGCTTGATACCGTTCACTCGCACCTCACGTTCTTAGCGAGCCCTCCCTGGGCAGTTTCTCTGTATTTGGCGTTCATATCCTGTCCCGTCTCATACATCGTCTCTATCACCTTGTCCAGCGAAACGCGCGGCGGCGTGGTGCGTGATAGGGCCATGCGGGCGGCGTTTATCGCCTTGACGGCCATTATGGCGTTTCGCTCTATGCAGGGCACCTGGACGAGTCCGCCGATCGGATCGCAGGTGAGCCCGAGGTTATGTTCCATGCCTATCTCCGCCGCCGTGCAGGCCTGTTCCGGCGAGCAGTCCAGCAATTCCGCGAGCCCGGCGGAAGCCATCGAGCAGGCGACCCCTATCTCTCCCTGACAGCCGACCTCCGCTCCGGAGATCGAGGCGTTCATCTTGTAAAGCAGCCCTATCGCGCCGGACGCGAGAAAGTATCTGCCGTAAATGTCCGGCGTGACCGGACAGACGAATTTATCATAGTAAGCGAGGACTGCGGGGATTATGCCGCAGGCGCCGTTTGTGGGAGCTGTTACGACCCTGCCTCCGGCCGCGTTCTCCTCCGAGACCGCGAACGCGAACATGTTGACCCAGTCTATTATGTTCATAGGATCGCGGGAGAGCGCGCTCGCCGCCTTCAGCCTGCGATGCAGGCCTATCGCCCGGCGCGGCACCCGCAGCGGACCGGGCAGAAGCCCTTCCTCCGACATCCCGCGCTCCATGCTCGACTTCATCGTCTCCCATATCAGGGCAAACCTCTCCCGCAGGTGTTCCCTGCCGTGAAGTGTCAGTTCGCTCCTGAGCACGAGGCCCGACAGGGAGAGCCCCGTTCTGTGACACGCGCTGATCAGTCCTTCGGCGGTGCGGTATGGGTATGGCCCGTCTTTATCGTCCGCGCGGGACGAAGCCGGCCCCGGGAAATCCTCCGCGGCGCAGAAAAACCCTCCGCCGGTGGAGTAGTAAGTCTCCCGCAGAACCGCTTCGCCTTCCGAGAAAGCGCACAGCGTCATTCCATTCTCGTGCATAGGAAGGTTTTCAGGGACGAAGGTTATATCTTTCTCCCATATAAACTCCACCTCTCCCAGCGCCTCGCCCAGTTTCAGACGATTCGACCCTCGGACGGTCCCCAGGAAATCGGGAAACAGACCTATGTCCGCTGTTTCCGGATCAAAACCAGCGAGTCCCAGAACCACCGCTCCGTCGGTCCCGTGTCCTCTGCCGGTGAGGGCGAGCGAGCCGTGCAGTTCTGTCAGTATCCGCTCCGGGCGGATACTTCTGTTCCCGAGACGTTTTATGAAATCGAGAGCTATCTTCATCGGCCCCATCGTATGTGAGCTCGACGGTCCTATCCCGATCTTGAATATATCGAGTACGCTCAGCATCTTCAGCGCCTCCCCGAATCCGCGTGAGTCCATTATAAAGCACTCCCGCCGATAAAACAGGGGTATGACCGGGAACGCCTGCGATTTTTTTTGGGGGAAGCGGGACCGCGTGAATGCGCGGGCCGCCCACGGAGGCACTGTCCCGTCGGAGGTGTCACGCCAGATAAAAAACCGGCGCCGCGCGGCTGGAGGATGTCAGAAACGCATATTTCCCGTCGTGACCGGCAGCGCGCTGGCATTCCGTTTTTTTTGATAAAACTCGGTTACAATTATCAGCGTCGGATCATAATATGAGGAGGCGGTCGCTTTGCGAAAGACAATAGGGTTTATAGGAACGGGAGTCATGGGGGC
>JAISWP010000246.1 GCA_031271065.1 Synergistaceae bacterium | reverse complement strand
GGTATCGATTTGAAATCCGCAGGGGGACATGAGACCGGCGGCGACGGCCAGATTTGTCACGATATCGTCCACCACGAGAACACGGACGCCCGGAGCGGTAAATTTCACGCTTGCCTCATGCGCCGGGCGGCGGCTTTCTCCTATGACACCGAGGGCCCTGCCGCAGGAGCGCCTTTGATTTACCGCAGCCGTGAAAACGGAACCCTTTCCGTAAACGCTCGACACCGTGACGTCCCCGCCCATCTGCCGGCAGAGATTGCGAGTGATAGCAAGGCCGAGGCCGGTTCCCTCTATGTTCGCGTGGTCGCCGTCCAAACGGACGAATTCGCCGAACAATTTCGGCAGGTCCTCCGGTTTGATCCCTATGCCGCTGTCTTCGACGGTGAACGTGAGTCTGACTGTATCCCCGTTCACGCGTTCGCCCGAGGCGGAGAACTTTATGAAGCCTTCTCTGGTGTACTTCACAGCGTTCGAGAGGAGATTGAGCAGTATCTGCCTGAGCCTGGCCTCGTCGCCCGTCATCGCGGCGGGGATGTCCGCGTCGAAATCTGTGATCAGTTCGACCGGTTTTTCGTCCAGACGTATCTGGATTATGTTCAAAACATCGTTCAGGACAGAGGACATTTCGTATGGGGATGAACTTATCTCGAGGCTGCCCGCCTCTATCTTGGAAAAATCCAGGATATCGTTGATTATCGAGAGAAGATTTGTCCCGGCCCTTTTGATCTCGGCTATATAACCCCGGCTTTCCGGACGCCCGTATTCGCGGGATGCGAGTTCGCTCATGCCGATGATGGCGTTCATAGGACTGCGTATTTCGTGAGACATGCGCGCGAGGAACCTGGATTTGGCTCTGCTGTTCTCCTCGGCGAGAGCCGCTTTGAGCCGATACCTCCGGAATGAAAAAAAGCCGCCTGCCGCGATGACCGCCGTCGCGAGCACATGCAGGCTGGATATGACGGCGGCCCGGTATCTGACGCTGAAGATAACCGCGTCCTCGATATCGGCGCCTGCGACCGCGGTGACGCCGCCGGCGCCGTCAAAAATCGGCGAATACGCGGTCAAAAGCCCGTCCCAGCCCTCGGTGTAATTTCCTATTTCCGTGCATCGCGCCACCCCGTCTTTTATGACCTCGGCGAGCTCCGGAGACTCCTCCTGCGGGATAACCTCCGTATCCAGGCCGACGCGGGTCTTTTCGTCGAAATCACTGTCCACGATGAACTGATACTTATCTCCCTCCATGCGCACGTAATAGACGTAAAGCACGCCGGCTTCGTCCGCGAAATCCGCGAGTTTCCGGCGCAGTGCCTCGTACTCGGGCAGTTCCATGTCCAAAACGGTGCGGAACCTGTCGAGTTCCGAAGCGGAAACGAGCCTGGCCGCGTTCCCGCTGACAAACAGCATACGTTTCCTTATGCTGTCCTCCATCTCGGTCATGGCAAAATTGACCAGAGCGTGCGTATAGAGCGCCAGAAAGACCACCAGCAGGGCGCAGGACAGAAAAACGGCAAGCGTCAAATCTGGCGCCGGAATCATGCCGGGTATGCTCCGTTTCCCTGAGCCGGGCCTGCGCATGTGCTTTTGGCGCCTCAATCCTGCGGCGCGGCGAACTGGTCCGCCACCTGCTCGAACACGTCGACCAGGACGGGATCGAAGTGGCTCCCTTTGCCCTCGAGTATTATCTGAACGGCTTCGGAGTGGGAAAACGCCTCTTTATACGGTCTGCTCGAGACAAGCGCGTCGTAAACGTCGGCTATGGCCATCAGGCGGCCCGGCAGCGGAATATCCTCCCCGGCGAGTCCCGAAGGATAGCCCGTTCCGTCCCACTTTTCCTGGTGAGTTCCCGCGAAAATCTTCGCGTACTTCAAAAATTCGTGTTCAGACGTGCTGGACTCTATCTTCTCGATTATCTGCACGCCTATTACGGCGTGCCTTTTTATCTCCTCGAATTCCTCCGGCGTGAGACGGCCCGGTTTGTTCAAGATGCTGTCCGCTATCGCGATCTTGCCCACGTCGTGAAGCTGGGAGGATTGAAGCACCAAGTCCTTGTCCCACCCTTCCATCTGCTCCCTGTAAAGCCCCAGGTCCTCCAATCCTTCTATCAGCACCTTGAGGCCGTGCTGGGTGCGCTCGACGTGTCCCCCGGTGATGTCGTCGCGGCTTTCGACGAGGTCGGCGACGGTTTTCAGTATCACCCGCTGAAGCTCTGCGACCTTCCCGGTTTTTTCCTCCACCATCTTCTGAAGGTTATCGTTGAACTTCTGCAGCTCGGCCTGATGTTCGTTCAGGGCGCGCGCCTGATCTTCCAGTCTGTGCTTCTGTTCTTCGATGGTCAGGTGAAGCTCTATGCGTTTTTTGAGCAGCGGGGGCATGAACGGCTTCGATATATAGTCCACCGCGCCCAGCGAGAGTCCTTCCAGCTCGCTTTCCGAATCGCTCTTGCCGGTGAGAAATATGACGGGAATATCTTCGGTCGCCGGACGTCTTTTCAAAATTTTGATCGCTTCGTATCCGTTCATTTCCGGCATGTCGATGT
>JAISWP010000232.1 GCA_031271065.1 Synergistaceae bacterium | reverse complement strand
CGATGATCTATTTGCCGCGCGCGTGTTCGATTCCGTGATTCGGCTCAGGGCGTCCAGACCGGCAGGCAGGGTTACGGGTTTCGCCATATATACGGGGGATTCAAAAGACGTTGATTTATACAAGGAGACGTGTTACGGCTTGGAGCTTTCAGTGAAATTCAGGTCGTTCCACGTCCCGAGCTGCGCGGCGGAGGAACTGCGCGGTGACGATCACCCTTTCGCGCGTGTGATGTACGCCGGGCGTATGTCGTATGAGAGCGGGGATGACGCGGCACTCCGTGAAAAATACGCGCGGGAACTCCTCGTTTGTTTATGGCTGAAATTGTGGTACTATTTTATAAGCTGTGGGATGTAATTCTCTGCTGTTATTTTGTGCTGATGAAACGGAGATGTGCGCGAGATGTTCAAGTTTTTGTCCGGCCTTTTCAGCCGTGATATAGGTATAGATTTGGGGAGTTCGAACACCGTCGTCTACGTGAAGGGGCGCGGTATAGTGATAGACGAGCCGTCGGTGCTGGCGGTCCGCAAAGTCGGCATGAAGGGCAGGAAGGACATCATAGCGTTCGGCAGTCCGGCCAAGCGGATGATAGGAAAGACGCCCCAGGGCATAGTGACGATACGGCCCATGCAGCACGGGGTCATAGCCGATTTCGACATGACGGAGCAGATGGTCGGGCATTACATGAGCGAGGCGAATCAGGGGAGACGCCTGATGGCTCACCCCCGTGTCGCGATATGCGTTCCCGCCGGAGTGACGGAGGTCGAAAAACGGGCGGTCGTCGACGCCACCCTCGGCGCAGGGGCCCGCGAGGCTTTCGTGGTGGAAGAACCCCTCGCCGCCGCTCTGGGTACCGGGCTTCCCATAAACGAGCCCAGGGGCAACATGGTGGTGGACATCGGCGGGGGCACCAGCGAGGTGGCGGTGCTGTCGCTGGGAGGCGTGGTCCTGAGCAGTTCGCTCCGGGCAGCCGGGGATGACATCGACAGCGCCATTATATCCATGATGAGGCAGAACTACACTCTCTCCATCGGCGAAAGCACCGCGGAGGAGGTCAAGAGTCAGATAGGTTCGGTGATACCTCTCGACGAGGAGCTGGAGATGGAAGTCAAGGGGCGGGATCTCATGGACGGACTTCCGAAGGTCGTCATCGTGACCTCGGGTGAGGTCAGGGACGCGATAGAGACGATAATCTGCCGCATAGAGGACATGCTCCGCTACGCGGTGGAGCAGACCCCTCCCGAGCTTGTGAAGGACATAGTGGACCAGGGCTTCGTTTTGACCGGGGGCAGTTCCCAGCTCCGGGGGCTGAACGTCAGGTTCTCGGACGCGATAAATGTCCCGGTGCACATGGCCGAACAGCCCCTTTTCTCGGTGGCTCTGGGTCTCGGCAAACTGCTCGAGACAGTGGACAGAGGCGACAAAATAGCGGTTACCGTCGATCATTCGTCGGTGTGACGTGATTTCGGGGGATAGGATGCCCCAATGACTGGAAAACTCAACCCTATATTGGTCAATTCGCTGTTAGCCGTGTTCTGCGGGCTGATGGCAATATGGTTTTTTCACTCTTTCCCAGAGCTGACCAGATCGGCGGCGGACAGCGTCAACAGCGCGCTCTCTTACCCGGAGCTTCCGGCCCGGGAGCTCCGCATACTGGTGCAGACCGCCGACAATTGGGTCATGGAACGGCGCAGCCTTCAGGACCGCGCCAGAGCCCTCGAGCTCGAGAACATAGCGCTGCGCACGTCACTGCAGCGTCTGGGTGTCTCTCAGCCCGCGTCCTCTCTCGGCCTCATAGGGGCGAGCGTGACGCTGCGGTACCCGGACGCGTGGTGGAAGGAAGTGCGGGTGAACAAGGGTTCCGGCGACGGGGTAGTGGCCGGCGCTCCGGCGATGTCGGACGGGTTCATGATAGGTAGAGTCTCCAGCGTCGGCCCTGATTACTCCTGGGTGGAACTGGTGACGTCCTCCACGTTTCTTCTGGCGGCGGTGGTGGTGGATACATGGGATCTGGGCGTCATAAACGGAGACGATATGGGAAGTATCTGGCTCATGTACATGCCTCCCGGCAAAGAGTTCACCCGGGGCATGCTGGTATCCACGGCTCTGGTGGGTGACTATCTGCCCCCCGGCATACCGGTCGGTATGATCTGGGGCCCGGGCGAGATCAGGGACGGACTGACGCCTTACAGGGTCGCGTCGGGGGCGCACCTGACGCAGCTCTATAACGTCCAGATACTGTCGTTCGCTTCGCAGGAGAGAGCCCCTTGACAGCCGCGGTCCTTGTCTGGCTGCTCCAGGATCTGCTGCAGGTGCTCGCGATGGGCATAATGCTGGTTCCGGAATTTTTTCTGCTGATGCTCGCTTACGGCGTCGTATCCGGTTCGCTCCGGCAGGAACGGGTTTGCGCCTGGATATGGTTCGCGTACGCCGGGGGCCTGCTCTGGGATCTGAGGTGGGCCTCGTCTCCCGGCATGAGTTCGCTGATAAACGTGGCCGCCGTCATCGCCATGTACGCCGTGTGGAACCGCACCCCCGTCGCGGGCAGAGGGGTCTTTCTCTTCGCCGCTGCGGCGGGAGTTATGCACGCTTTCTCCGGCATAGCGCACTATTTCGCGTGGGCGACACCGAGTCACGCGGCCGTCCGGATGTTCCTCATACAGCAGCTTCTGAGCGTTCCAGTTCTGGCGCTGCTCTGCGTGATATACGCGTTCAGAAAGACGGACGTCCATGTATAAGGCTCTCGATCATTTCGACGCTGACCACAGGCTGCTTTACGTCAGAAATATATTCATATTCTCCCTGCTGTTTCTCGTAGTCGGGCTGGTCTATTTCCAGCTGATAAGGGCCGACGAATACGTAAGCCTGGCTTCCGGAAACAGGCTTCGCATGATACGCCTCCGCTCGCCGCGGGGGAACATCTACGACGCCGGAGGGGTCCCGCTTGCAGTGAACGTGAGGACTTTCGACATAAAGGCCTATCCGATGGACCTGCGCTCGGAGGGCGATTTCGATAGCGTCTCCGGGCTTTTTGCCCGCCACGGCATCCCAATGACGTCGTCCGACCTGAAAGAGAGCGTGGACAAGCAGTACGTGGCGCCGTACCGCGCCGTATCCGTAGCGGACAATCTGACCCTGGCTCAGGTATCCGACCTGGTCATGGACCCCGATTTCTCCCACGCGCTTTTTCCCTCGCCGGTCTGGCGCAGGATATATCCCGCCGGGGCTCTGGCCGCTCACATCGTGGGCTATGTGGGGGAGATAACGAGGAACGAGCTGGAGGATCAGAGAGACCTTTACTATCAGGCCGGCGATATCATCGGCAAGAATGGGATAGAGGCCATGTACGAAGACGATCTGAGGGGAATCGTCGGAGAACAGGTGGTCGAGGTGGATTCACGCGGCAGAAAACTCCGCGATGCCAACTACAAGGACCCCCAGAAGGGCGGCGACATAAAGCTGACGGTCGACCTGGCGGCCCAGCGGGAGGCGCTGGGGCTGATGGAGGGCAGGCGCGGCTCGATCGTCGCTATGGACGTGAACGACGGCTCTGTAAAGGTGTTTCTGTCGTCCCCCACATACGACCCGAACCCGCTGACCTGGGGCATATCCGCGAAGGAGTGGAACGCCCTGCTCAACGACGAGAACAGGCCGATGATGAACCGGGTCATCGGGGGGGTCTATCCCCCGGGCTCCACATTCAAGGTCGTGACGGCGGCTGGAATCCTCCAGGAAAAGACGGCGAGCCCCAAAACCACCACCTTCTGTCCGGGCAGTTTCAAGCTGGGACCGCAGACCTTCCGCTGCTGGAGGCGGTCGGGGCATGGGACGGAGGACATGGTAGGCGCGCTTCGGGATTCCTGCGACGTATATTTTTATCAGATGGGCGTGAAACTGGGGGTCGATAAGCTGATAGAATGGGGGCGCGACTTCGGCGTGGGAGAGAGGACCGGCGTCGATATTCCAGGCGAATCCAGCGGAAATATCGCCGGCAGGGAATGGAAGCGTAACCGTTTCGGCGAGTCCTGGTACCAGGGCGACACCGCGAATTACGCCATAGGCCAGGGATTTCTTCTCATGACCCCGCTGCAGCTCGCCAGGATATACGCCGCGTACGCCAACGGAGGACGG
>JAISWP010000180.1 GCA_031271065.1 Synergistaceae bacterium | reverse complement strand
CTTTCAGCAGTTTTTCCGCCTCCTTCTCTTTGGCCTTCACCGCGGAATTAATTTTTTCTTCCGATATGTTTTTTTCCATTTCTTCGGTCATGTTAGTCATGTTGAATCATCCTTTCGCGCATTGCGCATTTGATTTGTACGATAGAAGTATATAAAGGGATATCAGTCGACAGGTCGTCTGCGAAGCGACAAATTTTTTCATACGGCGCAGCCTCCTTATCCATCTTCCCTAACGTAGGGAGTGTTGACACTAGACAAGAAATTAAAACAACCCCAAACAGATATAACACAAAAAACATCACACCCAAAATGGCTCTGTTACAAATATTATGACAATAGCGTCAACACTCCCTAATTTTTTTTTTGAGTGACTGGATATAACGTTCCCGCAAAATAAATATTCTTCTATATAACATCATTGCGCGGATAAGTCAACGCGCGCGTATCTCGCCAAAACCGCAGGAACAAAACCTCGGGGCGCTGCCCCGAACCCCGCAAGGGGGCTCGCCCCCTTGACCCCCTTTATATATTTTTTATTTCACACGAAGGGTGAAATAAAAAATAAAGAGGGTACAGGCCCATAGGCCCGATGCTCCTACGGGAAGCTTGCTCCCTGGCGGGTTCGGGCAGCGCCCGAGGTTTTGATCCTGTAAATTGGAATTTTAAAATAATAGGTTTAAATTTTGAATATCTTTTCACGAAACAAGCGGTATAATGTGCTGGCTTGGGTAAAATGAAATAAAATAAAATAGCGAATACCCCCAAACCGGTACGCGGAGCGGCGCCTGAAACGGCCCTCTTAACTCTGGCGTTACCGTACACTTTTAAGGAGGCAATCATGTCGAACTATCCGCACCTGTTCGCTCCAATCAGAATTCGCGATGTTTATGTCAAAAACAGGATCGAAACGGCGCCTCTGTCCCCCAGCGGCGATGTCCCCTTCTACACCCGCGAGGCTTACGAGATGTACAACCAATTTGCCGGGGGAGGCGCCGGCATTGTGACGCTTGGCGAGGCCGGCGTCCACTCCATGACCGACCATTGTCACCCCACCATGCCGCATCTGGACGACGCGCGCATCCTCCCCTCCCTCATCCAGACAGTCGATACGGTTCACAAGTGGGGCGCTCTGGCTTCCGTCGAGCTGACGCACTCCGGCAACCGGGCCTGGCCCATCCATCTGCCGGAAGGCGGTTACGTCATCGGCCCCAGTGCCATGACCAACCTGTATGGCGCTCCCGTGATCGAGATGGACGAGGACATGATGAACATGATCGCCGGCGCTTACGCTGAGGCCGCCTACATGGCCCAGTTTGCCGGCTGCGATATCGTGAACATCCACGGAGGACACGGCTGGCTTATCGGCCAGTTCCTCTCCGACCTGGACAACCATCGCACGGACAAATACGGCGGCGTCATCGAAAACAAGGCTCGTTTCCCGCTTATGATTGCAGACCGCATACGCCGGAAGTGCGGCGAAAAACTAATCATCGAGTTCCGTCTAAGCGGCGAGGAGGATACCCCCGGCGGCATCACCATCGACGAGACGGTGGAGTTTGCCGGGATGCTGGACGGCAGGGTGGATATCATCCACGTCTCCGCCGCCACCTTCCACAGCACCGCTACAGCGGCCCGCATGTTCCCCACCGTGTTTTATCCCAGAGGCTGCAACGTGGACAACGCCGCCAGGATCAAAGGGGCGGTCAGAAAATCTTTTGTGACCGTGGTCGGCGGTCTGAACGACCCCGCTTACATGGATTCCATCCTCGCGGAAGGCAAAACTGACTTCGTGGCCGTCGGCCGCCAGATGATCGCCGATCCGGACTGGCCCAGCAAAGCCAGACGCGGCAGAGCGGACGAGATCATCAAGTGCATTCGCTGCGAGACCTGCATCAGCGCCGGATTTATCCCGCACGTTCCCTTTTCTTCCGGCGTGCTGCGCTGCTCCGTCAACCCCGCCTTCGGCCGGGAGTACGAGAACACCCGCAGGGAGGAAAAACCGGAAGCCCCGAAGAAAGTCCTGGTTGCGGGCGGCGGCCCCAGCGGCATGGAAGCGGCTATCACGGCGGCCCGCCGCGGGCACAGGGTCATTCTGTGTGAAAAGAGCGACCATCTGGCCGCTAATCTGGATTACGCGAAGCAGATTTCCTTTAAACAGGACATAGTAACGTTCCTGAAGTCCATGTCCGTCAATGTTCAGCGGACTCCCAACCTGGAGCTGCGCCTGAACACCGAGGTTACGGAAGAGCTGATCCGGGCTGAAAAACCAGACGTCCTGATCACAGCCTGCGGCGCCGAGCCCATCGTTCCGCCCATTCCGGGCATTGACAGGCCCATCGTCCATCACATCACCGACCTGTTCAGGAAGAATGTCCATGCCGGCATGAAGGTCGTCATCATCGGCGGCGGACTGGCCGGCTGTGAGGAGGGCCTTGCAATGGCCTGGGGCGGCAGGGACGTCTCCATCGTGGAAATGAAGCCGGAGCTTGCTAAGGACGCCCCGTTCATCTACTGGAAACACCTGCTCACCAAGCTGAACGAGTCGGTTCGTTCTTACTGCTCGGCCAAAGTCCTGTCCATCGAGGAAAACGGTGTGAAGATCGTGGACGGCGGCGGCGAGGAGCGTCTGCTCGAAGCCGATACAGTTTTGATCGCAGCCGGCATGCGGGCGGCCTCCGAGAAGTTCGACGGATGGCGCGGCTTGGCGGAGGACGTGATCGTGACTGGCGACTGCCGATGCTCCTCCAAGATCCTGGAGGCCATGCGCAGCGGTTACTGCGCGGGAATGACCATCTGAACTGTGTGATACCCGCAACCCTGACAGATGCGGCATAAACCCGCCGTATCTTAATTCCGATTCTGAATCAAATTACGGTTCATTTGATTCAGAATCGGAATCTACGCTTTTTTCATCTCAATCACGAGAAGATGGGACGTGGTTTTGGACTCGAGCGTCACTTCTTCCTCCGTTATCTCCAGGGCGTCGCTCCGATACAGCAGGGATGAGCCAGCCGCCGTTTCTCCCTCGATGTTCACCAGGTACGCCTGCCGGCCGCTTCCGGCGGCGAAGGCGAGGTTGCGTCCGGCCTCGATCACCCCGGCGTATATGCTGACGTCTGCGTGTATCTTGACCGGCGCGTCGCTCACATCTCCGTCATAGTAAGACGCGAGCGGGAGCCAGCGGCCAATACGGTCGCCGAATGGGAAAGCGTAGTCGCCGTAGGCGGGTTTGTATCCCTTTTTGTCCGGCAGTATCCATATCTGCAGAAAGCGCAGCAGGCTCGCGCCTTCGTTGTACTCGCTGTGAACGACCCCGGTCCCGGCGCTCATATATTGAATCTGTCCGCGGGTCAGAGTGCGTTCGTTGCCCATAGAATCCTTGTGAGTCAGTTCTCCGTCCACAACATAGGAGACTATCTCCATATCCTGGTGCGGATGCAGGTCAAATCCGGTTCCCGGCTGAACGAGATCGTCATTCAGAACCCGCAGGACTCCGAAATTCATGTTGGAAGGATTGCGGTACTGGTCGAAGGAAAAATGAAAATGGCTATTGAGCCATCCGTGGTCGGCTTTCCCCATCTTTTTCGAATCGATACAGCGCATTAACGTCACACCTTTCAGGTTTGTATTTTTTCTCAAGCGATTCCATCAGACAGCCTCGGACGTTTTCACGCAGCTTCTGCCGCTTATTGCAAAGAGAACAGGCAGGAATTTATTGCCGCCGGTTCTTTTGTAATTAAGTTTACGTAACAGCATTACAGTATCAGTGATTTTACCACATCACAAGTCCCGTGCGGAGGAAAGGTGCGTGCAAAACATTGCAGAATGTCCCGAGTCAGATGTCCATGATGACGTCCGATCGATCGCGGATTGTTCGACGGCGCTGAAAGCGCGGAGATTTGTCCCGTCCAAAATAATTCCCGCTTGACAGGGATGCGAGGCTGCAATAGAATCTACTAAGTTATCCTACATATTTAATAGGGTATGGGGAATGACGCGGACAATTCAGGACGATGCGTTCACGCACATTTTTCGCTCAGAGTGGATCGCGCGCCGGAACGGGAGCCAGTGACGCGTATTTACGCCAGGCGTTTTACGCCGGCATAAAAATAAATAAAAAGGAGAGTTGAAAGATGATCAGGTTCAAATCAGCGCTGCTTGCCGCTCTTTTGGGGATCATAGTCTGCGGCGCGTCCGACGCCGCCGGGAAAACATACTACGTGGGAACAGAGGCGGCGTACGCTCCGTTCAACTATGTGGACGAGGCCGGCGCTGTGGACGGATACGACGCGGCGGTCGTCAGAGCAATAGACGAGCTGCTGCCGGACGCGGAGTTCGAATTCGTGCCCACCGACTGGTCCGCGATATTCGTCGCCCTCGAGTCCGGCCGGTTCGACGCAATAGCCAGCACCATAAGCAGGACCGAGGAACGTCAGAAAAAGTATCTTTTCTCAGAAGAACCGTATCTTTACATGGCAAACGCGATAATAACAAAGGGCGGCAGGACGGACATCAAGGGAGTGAAAGATCTCCACGGAAAGACCGTTGCTCTGGGCATAGGAACCGCCAATACGTTAGCGCTGGAGAAGTACAACGAGGAGAACGGCAATCCGATAAACGTCATCTACACGGACGGAGAACTCTCCAAGACGCTCCAGGAGGTCATAAACGGAAGGGCGGACGCATTCCTGGCCAATCCGGTGGCCGTCACGAAGTTCACCAAAGAGCAGGGTATCGGCGTGGAGATAATAATCTGGCGCGAACGAGGAGTCGGTGCCTGCTATCTCCTGTTCGCGAACAGCGAAAACGGGAGAAAACTCAAAGAACTCACAGATCCGGTCCTGGAAAAGCTCAAGGCGGACGGAACGCTGGCCGAACTGTCGAACAGGTATCTGGGAGCTGATTATACGAGCGAGGCTGCGCTTCTGGGAGAGTAGCGCAAAGACTCAAGTATTCAATTTTCAAGGACGGCGCGTTTAGTTCCGCGGCGCGGCTTATTTCCTGGCGAGCCGCGCCGGCGGTTTCGGAGGGTTGGGTTTGGGACGTATTTTCGACGCGGGTTTCATGATATCCACAGTCCCCGGCATTGTCGCATATCTGCCTGTGACGTTGCTTTTGACCGCCATAGCTTCGTTCGTGGGGCTTATCATAGGGTTCGCAGCGGCGATGGTCCGTTTTTTCAAGATACCCTACGCAGCTGCGTTCTGCAGGTTCTATATATCTTTCATCAGGGGCACCCCCACACTGGTCCAGCTTCTGCTGGTCTATTACGGACTGCCCATCCTGCTTGGGGCGATAAACGTCAGATTCGGGACTGACTTGTCGGTGAACGCGGTCCCTAAGCTGGTATTCGCCTCGGCCGCCCTGTCCGTCAACGCCGGAGCCTACATGTCCGAGACGATCCGGAGCGCGGTGATGTCGGTGGACGCGGGGCAGATGGAAGCGTGCTACAGCGTCAATATGAGCACCGCTCAGGCCATGCGCAGGATAATACTGCCCCAGGCTTTCGTGGTGGCGCTTCCGCCGCTCGGCAATTCCTTCATCTCGATGCTGAAGGAGACGAGCCTTGTCTTCAACATCTCCGTCGTAGAGATAATGGCGCAATCGCGGCTTATCGCGTCCAGATCGTTTCGTTTCTTCGAGGTCTACATAGTTGTTTCAGTCCTTTACTGGATCTGCTGCATCGTTCTCGAACACCTCCTGGCGCGCCTTGAAACCGCGCTTCGGGGATATGAGCGCGGAGCGGTTTGATTAAAATCAGGGGGCGGAGCGAATGTCGGGAAAGAGCAGGTTCATCGATTATGTAAACGGCAGCGGGAGCGGCAGGGCGGCTGCTGGATTCTGGTTTCACTTCGCGGGACCTGACGAATACGCGGCGGCTCCGGGAAACCCCGGGCTGTTTCGCAAAACCCTCGAGGGACATAAACGCTATTTCGAATCGGTGGGTTTTGAAATAATGAAAATAATGTCCGAGGGATACTTCGTGCTGCCCGGACACAGGAACGTTGACGTGAACGTCCCTGATACGATAACAGGCGCCGTCCGGAGCAGCCCCGATGATCCCTGGTTCGCCGAGCAGATCGGGCTTTCGAGAGAAATATCACGTTTCGTCGGCGACGGAGCGGCGGTCTATTACACCATTTTTTCCCCCTTCGCCTACCTGAGCTTCAGCGGGCTCTGCCGGGGCGAGCATATATACAGCGACTCGTTCGCGCCTGGTCTGCTGGCGCACCCCTCCATCACGGACGTACTTGATACGATAACCCGCGGCGTATCAGCGCTCGTCGAACGAATACTGACAGACGGGGAAGCGGACGGGATATTTTTCGCGGTCCGCGCGTATGAGGGCGTATCAGCGGAAGACTACCGGAGATTCATCGAACCCGGAGAGCGGGAAGTGCTTCGGCGCGCCGCGGAAATCAGGGGAAATACCATCCTGCACATCTGCGGAGACACCAGAGGGGAAAACGACTTTCAGCTGTACGCCTCCTACGAGGCAAGCGCGTACAACTGGGCGTTCGGCCAGGGACTCTCCCTTTCAGAGGGCCGCCGCGTGTTCGGCGGCAGGACGATCATGGGCGGGTTCGACAGCACCAGATCGGGGGAGCTTTACAGAGGTGACCGGGAGGCGGTCGAACGACGGGCCGGAGAACTGCTGGACGGCGCGGGAGGTTCCCTCATACTGGGAGCGGACTGCGCGCTGCCCCCTGATATAAACTGCGCGCACCTGAGAATGTTAAGGGACTTCATCAGCTCCGGATGAGCGAGTATTCCGCCGCAGAGACCGCGAGACGGCAAATAGCTGAGATATGCAGAAGGCTGGACGGGCTGGGATACACCCCGTCGAACGACGCCTGCGTGAGCTATCGGCTGCCGAACGGTCACGTATTGACTCTCCCGACCGGCGTCTATCGCAGGAAGGCGGTCGCCCGCGATATCGTCGAAGTCGACGGGCAGGGGAAGATGACGCGTGACGGCGGATTCCTGCGCCCGTCACCGGACACGGCTATGCACCTCGCAATTTACGATGTCCACAGATCCATGCAAGCCATCATCAACGCGGAGCCGCCATTTGCCGTAATGTGCTCGATGTCGGGGCGGGCTTTGGACGACGCGCTCGTTTCGACCGGCGTCGTCCATCTGGGAAAGGTTCCGATACTGCCTTTCGCCCTTCCCGGAAGTCCGGAATTAAAATCGGCGGCAGCGCGCGAATGTGCGGGCCGGTTCGCGCTGCTCCTGGAGAACAGGGGCGCGATAGTCTGGGGAGACAATCTGTTCGAGGCGTGCGCCAGACTCGAGACGCTCGAACGGTGTGCCATGATCTCCTTTTGCCTCAGCCGGCGGGAGCGCAGGCGTATACCGAAAAAAGCGATAGAGAAACTCATAGTGTCCCGGGCGCAGTACGGGGTAAATCTCGGGGGGACGCCTCATGGCTCCCGGTGAGGGTCTTGCGGACAGGATATCTTCCGCCCTGTCCCCGTATTCCCCCGTCCTGTGGGGCGTCTGCGACACCGCGGGAGGTCCGTCGCTCCCGTCGCCCCTCGGCGCATTCGGGAAGGCCCTCGTCGTCGTGGTCCCGTTTTCCGGGCCGCTCTCGGCGGAAAATTACACGGAGCCGTATTTCAAAGGCCTTCAGTGGGAGACGTTCGGAAGGATGCGCAGAATATCGGCGGCGCTTAAAGAGCTGCTGAACGCGGAAGGGATATCGTGGGGCGCGCTCCCCGACCTGGAATCGTCGGACATCGACGCGTTTGAACGGGACATGACGGAACTGTTCAGCGCGAAAGAGGCGGCCCGGAGGGCCGGGCTGGGATGGATAGGACGGAGCAGTCTGCTTGTGACAGAACGATACGGGCCGAGGCTCTCTCTCTGCGTCCTGCTGTGCGACGCGCCTCTGGGCGCGGGAACTCCGGCTAGGGTTAACAGATGCGGAAGCTGCGCCAGGTGCGTCGAGAACTGCGCCTTTCATGCCATAAAAGGACCTTGCTGGACGAAGGACGTTCCCCGTGACGAGCAGGTGAACCTGGCGGCCTGCAGCAGGGGACGCCTCGCCTGGCAGAAGAAGATAGGCCGGAAGGCGGTCTGCGGAAAATGCGTCGCCGTCTGCCCGTGGGGTTCGTCGTGGCAGCCGTGATCGCGATATCTGCAGCCGGCGGGGCGGGAAGAACTTGGACGATAAAGAGATACTGAAAGCCAGCGGCATCGAGAAAGCCTACGGCGGAAATCTGGTGCTGAGGGGGCTTGACCTGTCGGTCTCCAAAGGCGAGATAGTCTCGATAATAGGCCCGTCAGGCGCGGGCAAGACGACTCTGCTGCGTATGCTCAACTGGCTGGAACGCCCCGACAGGGGCAGCATAAGGATCGGAGACGCGTACATAGACGCGGCCTCGCCTGAAAAACGGCAGGTCCGCGCTCTGCGTGCGAAGACCGCGATGGTCTTTCAGCACTACAACCTGTTCAGGAACAAAACGGCGCTGGAAAATATCACCGAGGCGCTCATCCAGGTCAAAGGGATGACGAAAAAGGAGGCAGACGAAATCGGCGATGAACTTCTGGAGAAGGTCGGGCTCTCGGACAAACGGAATCAATACCCGTCGCGGCTCTCGGGGGGACAGCAGCAGCGGGTGGGCATAGCGAGGGCCCTTGCCCTCTCTCCGGAAGTAATGCTTTTCGACGAACCTACAAGTTCCCTCGACCCGGAGCTTGCCGAGGAAGTTCTGTGCGTCATGACGACGATCGCGGCGTCGGGCATGACCATGATCACGGTGAGCCACGAAATGCGTTTTGTCCGGAACGTCTCGAGCCGGGTCCTTTTTCTCGATGACGGGAATATCCTGGAATCCGCGCCGCCGGAGGTTATATTTACCGCGCCCGCCCACCCGAGGACTCAGGTTTTTTTGAGACAGTCGCGGCTCTCGGACTTAAATGCAGGGTCCTGACAGTCCGTTTTGCGTGCGCTCCGCGAGA
>JAISWP010000155.1 GCA_031271065.1 Synergistaceae bacterium | reverse complement strand
GTGCGAGTGATGAAAAGGATACTTGTCGTAGACGACAATATGGCAAGCCTGAAACAGATATCCGCCCAGCTCTCGGGCAGATATCAGGTGTCGCTTTCCAAATCGGGAGCGCAGGCCCTCAAGATATGCGCGGAAACTCACCCCCACTTGATCCTCCTGGACGTCGAAATGCCTGAGATGAACGGATTTGAGACGAATCAGGCGCTGAAATCCGATCCCGTTCTCTCCCGTATCCCCGTGATATTTCTCACCGGAAACAACGATACGGCCACTGAGATAAGGGCGCTCGAATCCGGCGCGATGGATTTCATAACCAAGCCGGTCGAACGCAACATACTCCTTTACCGCTTGGAATTGCACCTGAAGCTGACCGAGTACCAGTCCGATCTGGAAAACACGCTGAAAGAGCTGGAGGACAGCATAGTCGTGACATTTGCGTACCTCATAGAGTGCAAGAACGAGAACAGCGGAGGTCACATGCTCCGCACCAGCAGATATGTGAGACACATCGGGAGAGAGCTGCTGAAACGGGGGCTCTTCAGGGACGAACTCAGGGAAGAGACTGTCGAGATGATGGCGCGGGCCGCGACTTTCCACGATATAGGCAAGATAGGGGTGAGCGACGTCATACTCCTGAAGACCGAACCCCTGAGTCCTGAGGAAGCGGGTGAGCTCAGGAAACACACGCTCATAGGAGCGCGGGTGCTGTCCAACATCTACGAGCGCACCCCCGCCCAGCACTATCTCAAATACGCCGCTATGATGGCGGAGGGTCACCACGAGAGATACGACGGCAGGGGATATCCCCGCGGGCTGCGGGGGGAGGAAATACCGTTATGTTCCCGGATAATGGCGGCGGCGAACACGTACGACGCGTCCATGATGATACGCGCGAACAGACCGGCTCTGACGCCCTCCGAGGCTTGCATGTCCATAGCGGGCGGCGCCGGAACCAAGTTCGACCCGGTCATAGCGGCGGTATTCGCGGAGTCATATTCGACCTTCCCGGTCATGGATATGAACCCTCCGAATATTCTGGGAATGTGGAACGGAAGTCCTGACCTGTGAAAAATATTCTGGTCGTAGACGACAACATAGCCAGCCTCAAGGAGATAGCGGCTCACATCTCGTCCAAGTACTCGGTATCGCTGGCCAAATCCAGTGCGCAGGCGCTGGATATATGCGCCCAGAGGCTGCCCGATCTCATACTGCTGGACGTCAGGATGCCGGGCGAGGACGGTTTCGCGGTCATGGAGCGCCTGAAGCGCGACCCGCTTCTCGGCAGCATCCCGGTGTTTTTCGTGACCGGGGATACGGATACCGAGACGGAGGTCCAGGGGCTCAAATCCGGGGCGGTTGACTTCATCACGAAACCGGTGGAGCGCAGTATTCTTCTTCACAGGATAGACCTGCATCTACGTTTTTCGGCGTATCAGAAGCACCTGGCCGAGACGGTGAAAGAGATGGAGAGCGGGCTCGCCACGTCTTTCGCGGAACTGATAGAGTTCAGGGACGAGGACACGGGCGGACACGTGGTGCGCACCAGTATATATTTCAGGGCCCTCGGGCTTGAGCTGATGTCCCTCGGACTTTTCTCCGACGAGCTGTCGGACGAGTCCCTGGAGATGATGGTCCGGGCCGCACCTCTGCACGACATCGGCAAGATAGCCATAAGCGACAGGTATCTGCTGAAGCCGGGCAGGCTCGACGACGAGGAGTTTGCCATAATGCAGAAACACGCTATGATAGGGGCGGAGATATTGGGCAACATGTACAAAAGTATGCCCACCCAGGCGTATTTGAAGTACGCCAGGCTGATAGCGGCGTATCACCATGAGAGATACGACGGCGCGGGATATCCTCAGCGCATCTCCGGCGACGACATACCTCTCTGCGGGAGGATAATGGCGGTGGCCGACGTTTACGACGCACTGGTCTGCGACAGGGTCTACCGCAAGGCATTCAGCCGCGCTCAGGCTTACGGCATGATAGTGAGTGGAAGGGGAACACAGTTCGACCCCAGAATCGTCGACGCCTTCGAATCCTGCAACAGGAATTTCTCGACAATCTTCGACGCTGGCCAGGCCGGTTTTTCGGGCCCCTTATGAGCGCGGTTTCACCGGCAATCGGAGGAACAGTATCATGGAGATCGAATTTGTAAAGACAAACCCAACGCAGAACATGACTGTACTTGTGGAAAGTCCGGTGGAAAGAGCCCTCCACCGGACAGCGGCGAGCCGGCTGATGGATTACGGCAGCGTGTACGCCGAACAGGTCGGATATATCGAGCGTCCCTCCGACAGGCGGGCCTGGGCCCGCCTTCAGATGGCGGGCGGGGAGTTCTGCGGCAACGCGGCTATGAGTCTCGCCGCTTACCTCGTCTGGCAGAGAAAACTGCCGGAGGGGGAAGACGTTTCCGTCCCTTTGGAGGCGTCAGGCGCGGACGGTCTGGTCGGCTGCCTGGTCCGCGCGGAGGAGAACCATTTCACCGTGTCCCTCTCCATGCCCCTGCCGGAGGATATAGGGCCGATGATGCTTCCGGCCGGCGGGTCCCGCCGGGAGTTCGCCGTTGTGCGGCTGCCCGGGATAACCCATGTGATGGTCCCCCGCGGGTCTTTCGGCGGTGATATGACCGCGGGCGCGGAGCGTGCCGCGAAGGAGTGGGCGGATGAGATCGACGCGGAGGCGTTCGGGATCATTCTGCTGGATGAAAAATCCTGCAGCATAGACCCTCTGGTCTGCGTGAAGCCCAGCGGGACTCTGGTATGGGAGCGAGGCTGCGGAAGCGGGTCCGCCGCGGTTGGCGCGTACATGGCGCACCGGGCGTCCCGCAGCATGACCTCCAGCGTGTCCCAGCCGGGAGGCGTCATAACCGTCCGGGCGGAATACGCGGGCGGGCGCGTGACATCCCTTTCCATCACGGGGGCTGTGAAAATCGCGGCGCGCGGAACCGCGTACATATGATAGAATGACTGCGTCGGTACGAACGAAGGGGGGGATCGTGAGTGAAAGCGCGTTTTCTGCACAGCAACATCAACGTGATCGACCTGGATCGCAGCGTGAAATTTTACGAAAAAGCGCTCGGATTGAAAGAATCGCATCGTAAGAACGGCAAGAATTTCACTCTCATCTACATGGCGGACGGAGTCACCGGTTACGAACTGGAGCTGACATGCCTCCACGATCGCACGGAGCCGTATGACCTGGGGGACAACGAGTCTCACATAGCGTTCGAGGCCGATGACTTCGACGCGGCTCATAAGCTCCACGAGGAGCTGGGATGTATCTGCTTCGAGAATCACGACATGGGGATATACTTCATCGAAGATCCTGACGGTTACTGGCTGGAAGTCATTCCGCCCAGGAAATAGCGCAGTTCTCCGGCGCGCTTTCATCGAAAAGGAAGCGCGTCGTCAATACCTTTGTCCCGCCCTTCCGTCATCGCAATCCTTGCAAATGAACATAATTGGTGATAAAATTTCCAAAATTATGAATATTTCCAGCTGTGCGGACGAGTTTATCCTTCATATGGGCGCGTCGAGGGGACGAGCGAGAAATACCGTTGTAAATTACGCGGTAGACCTGGCTCAGTTTGCCGATTATATGGAGTCGGCCGGGGTGGAGTTTCCCGGCGGACTTGACGCGGGCTGTCTGCGTTCCTTCCTGCGGGAGCTGTCCGGTTACGGGTTTTCGAGAAGTTCGATCTCCCGCAAGCTCTCCTCCCTGAAAGGTTTTACCAAGTATCTGGCGTCCCGTCATCTGCTGGAGAAAGACCCCGGCGCCGGGCTGCGGGGCCCCAGGGCCGACGTATCCATTCCAAGAGCCATCGCATACGAGGACATCATGAGGATGATGGAGGAGGCCGGCAGATCGGGGAAAAAAGGCGCGAGAGACGTCCTCATGCTCGAACTGCTCTACGGCGCGGGGCTTCGGGTGGACGAACTCGTCTCGCTGTCCTGGGAGGACGTGGATATCGGGGAGCGGGAGCTGCGGGTCAAGGGCAAGGGTTCGAAGGAGCGGAGGGCTTATTTCGGCAGGCCCGTCCAGGAACTGCTGATCGCCTGGCGGGACGCCTCCTCCTCACGAGGATATCCCGCCGAAGGGGAACATCCGTTATTCCATCCGGAGAAGACCGGCGCGGAGCGCCTGACCGCCCGCACCGTCCACAGGATGGTGGTCGCGGCGGCGCGTGCGGCGGGCCTTCACGGAGTTACCCCCCACACGCTCCGCCACAGCTTCGCCACGCACATGATGGAGCGCGGCGCGCCCCTGCGCGTCATACAGGAACTGATGGGACACGAGAGCCTGGCAACGACTCAGAAATATCTCAAAGTGACCGTCGAACAGATGAAAAAAAGTTATATGGAGACGCATCCGCGCTCCGGTCTTGGAGGAAATCGATAATAAATGCAGAACATGGAAGGGACAACGATAATCTGCGTAAGGAAAGACGGGAAGATCGCCATGGCCGGCGACGGACAGGTGACGCTGGGCAGCCAGGTGGTCAAGACGACCGCGAGAAAAGTCCGCAGGATAGGCGGCAAGGGGCGCGGCGACGTGATCGCCGGGTTTGCCGGCAGCACTGCCGACGCGATGACCCTGCTGGAACGGTTCGAAAAACAGCTCGACGAACATCACGGCAATCTGCTGCGGGCCGCGGGCGCCCTCATGAAGGACTGGCGCACGGACAAATACCTCCGCAGGCTGGAGGCCATGATGATAGCGGCCGACGCGAGCGGCATATTCCTGCTCTCCGGCTCCGGCGACATTCTGGAGCCCGAGAACGACGCGGCGGCGATAGGCTCCGGAGGGGGGTTCGCACAGGCCGCGGCTTTCGCTATGCTGGAGTCCACCGACCTCCCCGCATCGGAGATAGCGCGGCGCAGCATAGAGATAGCGTCTCGCATCTGCATCTACACCAACGACTCGATAATTCTGGAGGAAATTGAATAATGTCCGTATCGATTGAACACGGGGCCAGCCTGACGCCGCGATCCGTGGTGGCCTATCTGGACCGTTACGTAGTGGGCCAGGACGGGGCGAAGCGCTCCGTGGCCGTCGCCCTGCGCAACAGGATACGCAGGAGGGCTCTGCCGGAGGAGATAAGGGCCGAGATAGCGCCCAAGAACATCCTGATGGTCGGTCCTACCGGCGTGGGCAAGACGGAGATAGCCCGCCGCCTCGCCAGGCTTGTGGAGGCTCCGTTCGTCAAGGTGGAGGCCACGAAATTCACCGAGGTGGGTTACGTGGGCCGGGACGTGGAGTCCATGATACGGGACCTTGTGGAGGTCTCGATTCAGATGGCCCGCCGCAGAAAGCTGGAGAGCGTTCAGGATGCCG
>JAISWP010000139.1 GCA_031271065.1 Synergistaceae bacterium | reverse complement strand
CGCTGCTCCTGCCGATCGACTCAAAATTCCCCACGGAAGACTATCAGCGGCTGATGGACGCGTACGAAAACATGCCGGATATTAACCCCAAAGAGGTCGAGGCGATTTCAAAACAGTTCGAAAACTCCGTCAAAAAGAACGCCAGGGACATCCGCGACAAATACATAGAGCCTCCGGCCACGACGGATTTCGCCATCATGTTTGTGCCAAGCGAAGGGCTTTACGCGGAGATACTGCGGCGCGCCGGGCTGTTCGAGACGCTGCAGCGCGATTTCAAAATCACGGTGGTCGGCCCGGCCAATCTCGTCGCCTTCCTGAACAGCCTTCAAATGGGTTTCAGGACTCTCGCAATTGAAAAAAGATCAGGCGAGGTGTGGGAGATACTGAACGCCGTGAAAACTCAATTTGGCGCTTTCGGGGACATGCTGGACAAGACGAGGAAGAAACTGCAGGAGGCCGCAAATACCATCGACAAGGCCGGAGCGCGCTCCCGAGCCATCGAGCGGAAGCTGAAGTCCGTTCAGGAATTGCCGCTGGGCCAATCGGAAGAAATAGAGGACGAATCCGGCGAATCCTGGAGGGACGACGAACCGGAATGAAGAAAAATCATTTGAAAATCAGCGCCAAACAAACCATGATAAAAGCCGTACTTAACGAAGAGTATTTCCTGGCATTAATCGGAAATTTATGAAATTTATGAAACGGCCGTGCGTGACACGTGACAGAATATTTACAAAAATTCATCAGGCCGCTATAATCTTCACAAGTTCACGAGGAGGCGCGAAAATAATGCGAAATGCGCTTGACAAAGAGAACGCGGCGTGTAGCCTGCTCCAGGCTCCAGGCTCCAGGCTCCAGGCTCCAGGCTTAAATAGCGCTCATTTCGCGCCGCCGAAGGCGGCGCGCACACGCGCGGCGTTTCAAACTCAAACAAACCCTTGCTCAAATCAAAATCAAAAATATAAAACGCCCTCCCGCGCAGAAGCGCGGGATATGTCCCCGACATTCCCTTTATTTTTTTATTTTCACCCGGATGAAACACATGGCGCTCGCGAATGGGGGCGAATGTCGTGAAAGCGCTCGCATGTTTTCTCGCCGTCTGCTCGTCCGCGATTCTCTGTCTGGCTGTTATGCCCGGAGCGGCTTCCGCGCTATCCGACGCGGAATATAAAAAAATGCTCGCGTCGTCGCCCGAGTTCGCCTCAGCGGATAAAAGGCTGAACACCGCGTGGGGCGCTCTGCGGAAGGCCGTTTCCGGCGAGCGGATCGAACAATACCGCAAGTTCCAGCGGCGGTGAGCGAGTTCGGAACGAGACGGCCTGATAGACGCGATGTCGGACGAAGGCTACAAAGACAGAATACCGGAAGCGGCTCTGAAAAACGGGAAAGTCTTCCGTCCGCTGGCTTACGCGCTGGTGACGAACGAGCGCGCCGCGATATTGGAGGAACTTGCGAGGCAGGAGGGCGACCGCGATTATCTCTCGTCGTTCCATGGGCTTCTGGAATCCGCGCGCGGCGACGCGGGAGAGTTGTTCTGGTTTACCCCGGACGGATGGTGGACGTCCATGGTCCTCTGCTACGCGGATCAGGATATTCCCATGGCCGGCGCGGCCGGGGATATTCTGCGCGCCTTCGGTGAGCCGTGTTACGTGACGGTATCCGGGCGTTTGAACGGAGACGATGGGTTCGACTACGAGGAAAACGGGCTGAGGCTTTTGATAGCGCCCGATTAAAAAAAGGAGCGGTAGAGATGAGAAGAGTCTTCTCGGTTTTTGAGAGTACGGAATGGAAAAGATATTTTGCCGTTTTCATATTGGCGGCGGCGGTTTTGCCTTTATGGGGGGGAATGGGGCTCGCATTGGACGCGGACGATTTTCTGCCGCCCGTGCAGGCGTCCCCGGAACAAAAGGAAGCACTGATGTCGGTCAAAGACGAGGCGTCCGTCAAGACCGAGGTCGATCCCGTTTTAAAGACCGAGGTTACAACGGCCCCAACATTACAGGATGCCATAAACAAAATAGTCGAAAAGCCCAAGCAGGGCTGCCGGCTCATCCAGCAGCGGGACGGCTCCACCGTCTTCGTCGCGACGGGGAACGGCTCGTATAACCCCGACTATCAAAACGTCGTCGCCTCCCGCATAGAGCAGAGAAACGCCTATGTGGAGGCGTTCATGAACGCCAAATCGGAGATGACGCAGACCGCAGGCGAGCTAGTGGTGCGAGGCGCCACGGATTTCGACAAAAAAGTCGAGACGATCGACAGCGACGTCAAATCCCTCACGAACATCGAGAGAGAATTGTCGGAGGAACAGCTTCAAAGCGCCCGCAAAGTTCTGAAGGGTTACGTGACATATTCCGTTCAGGACGACGGCAAGGGAAGGGTATACGTCACCATAGTGAGTTCGCCCAAAACCCGAGGCAAGTACGGCAGGTCCGGCGCCGACGGCATAACAGCGGCCAGCCTGAGCGATGGCCTCAACATGCTGATAGCCGAGATAAAGAGCGGTCTCGTGCCTCCGGTGGGCGGGCGCGTAATCGAAGTCCCCGGCAGCGGGGAAGTCGCTTTCGTCGGTTTCGGCAGCAGCGTGGTGCGCAAGGATTCTGAACCCGACGTCCAGGAGGAATTGAACTTGCAGGCCGAACAAGTAGCGGGGCTGAGGGCGGCCGACGCGCTCGCCGGCATCATACTGGGGGACGACACGAGCTGGCAGGCCCACGCAGACGAGACCACGCGCAAGCAGGTCAAGGATTTTGAAACGCTGCAGATGAACGACCAGACGGCCAAGGGGAGCGATGCGGAGATAAGGGAATACGAGAACAGGATAAAAGGTATGAGAAACACCCTCTCCACCGACACAAAAATCCAGAGCCTCCGCAACGGCGTGCTGCCGCCCGGCATTATAAGGGAGACATCCCTGGACGACGACGAATACTTCGCCTACGGTATAGCGGTTTACGTTCCGTCCGTGACCGACGCGGCGAGGCAGGCCTCTCAGGAGATGGACGACGCCCAAATAGTCCGTCCGCCTGCTCCCGCCGCTTCGCCATCCGACACCGCGCGGACCGGAGGAGGTAAGCAAAGCCAAGACCTCGAAATGAAAAAAGGGCCGTCCGGAATTGTGGAACAAGATTTATAGGTCGATTTTCCCCTGCTTTGTTCTCTGTTTCACGCTGTATTCTCTCCCCGCGCTGGCGTTATCGCCGCGCGAGGGAGCTGGGATATTTTTGGAGGAAATTCAAATCGGAGAAAAGGCGCGGGCGGAGCTGCTCGAAAATATCCCTCAATCCATTGAAGGCAATGAGAGGGGGTCGGCGATAGCCGACACTCCGGGCGGGGTTTTCTGTCTCGTCGCGAGCGCGGCGCCCCGCGACTCCCGCGACGAGGACGTAAAAAACGAACTGGAGGCGGCTAGGCTGGAGATGAACCGTCTCGCCGCCCGCCGGAACCTCATGGTCTACCTGGCCGGAAGCGGCGCCGACAGGACGCGCTACCGGCACGACGACGCGCTGGGAGAGGCGATATCGTCGCAGTACGCTGATATCGCGGCGAATGGCATACAGTCGGCGGCCGGCGTCGAGGGCGAATGGGCGTTCGCGCTCGTATGGGCGGCCCCCGGCGTCTCAATCGCTCTGCGCGGCGCCCCGCTCGCAAGCGGCAGGCTGAGGGACGATTATTGCTCGTTTCTCTACGACAGGGCGAAAAAGGAATTCGACGCGGGCCGGTATGCCGGCGCCCTGCCCATATTCAAGCATATTCACGACCTTAAATGGGCGAATATAAATTTATATCTCGATGCGTCCGAATGTTTTCTGCGGACGAACGACGCGCGGGAAGCCGGAAAACTGCTGGATGAACTCGTTAAAACGCTCGGAGACGATATGGGCTCCGACGACCTGGCCAGAGCGGGCAGGCTCTTTCGCGAGACTGGCGACAGAAAATCCGCCCTCGGCGCCTTCAAACTGGCCCGCGAACGCTACAATGAGGGCAAGTGACGGCTGCGGGATAAAACCCCCTGGGCTCCGACCCGGCGGGGGACGCATTTCCTGTGTCCCTTTATCGGAGTCAAGGGGCTTGCCCCTTGCTGCGGGTTCGGGCGGCCCATGATCTTTAAAAAGGAGAGATAGAGGATGAAAAAGATAGGGAAGATCATTTTAGCGCTGGCGTGTGTCTTCGTCTTTTGTTTTGAGGCGGGCGCCGCGCCGCCGCCGCGCTCGGACAGCGCGATGGGTTCCAGCGCCGCTCCCGACATTGAGGCGGAGAGCGAGCCTGCGGCCGCCGAGGTGAGCGCGGACGTCGCGTTCGATACGCCTGTTCCGGCCGAGGTGGTGGAGGAAAAGGCGTTTGTCCGCGCGGATCACGACAACAAGGCGAAGCGCGTCGCGACGCTGGAGGAGGGCGACGGACTGGATCTGCTGGCGGAGTGGCGGGGCGGCGGGGAGTTTCCCTGGTATAAGGTGGAGACCGGCGAGGGCGAGGGGTGGATTTACGGTCAAGTTCTGAGGCGGCTCGACGCCAAGCCGCAAACGGTGGCGGGCAAAACGGAGAAAAAGCACCTTCCGGCGGTTGGAATATTGGGTAGCGACGGGGATTTTGTGACGGTCGTGACGACGGGGCAGGGAACGGACAAACCGGGCGCTCTCGAACAGG
>JAISWP010000092.1 GCA_031271065.1 Synergistaceae bacterium | reverse complement strand
CCCAAAAACGCCCTATCGAGCGTCGTTATACGGTCGCGCTCATAGTAAAAATAATAATCCGTGTTCGAGTTCCTTCCGAGATAGTAGGAATTTCCCTGACCCGAGACCACGCGTTCTGGCGTTTCCGGCAATGGCAGCTCCGTCTCCATGTAAAAAACATACTCGCGTATAAGCTCTAATGGAATATTTTCGTTCAGATTGCCGTCTTCAAGGATCATCGGCTCGCCCAATTCGTAAAAACCGAAACTCCCGCCTGTTCCTTCCACATCGGCGTAGCCGTCGATGACGCGGCGCACGCGCTCCGCGGTTATGCTCTCGGCGTAGTCCTCCATCTCAACCAGGATAAATTTCCTGTCCCCGCCGCCCCGCTTGTTCAGGTTCAATACAGCGTGAGCAGTTGTGCCGGAACCGGCGAAAGAATCGAGAACAAGTACATCTTTATCAGGGCAGATTTCAAGAATCCGCTGAATCAATCGGGTAGGTTTTGGTGTATCAAAGGTGGCTATACCGTCGAAAATCGCTAGCATTCCCTTTTTCGCTTCATCCGTATGCCCAGTATCTGCATACGCCCAAAAGTTCGTTACGACTTTTCCGCCCACGTTTTCAAGGAATGTCTTTCTACGGATCCCACCTTTTCCCTGTTTGGTAAAGTAAAATTTCGGCCATTGCCCTCGGTTGTATATCTTTTGAGCTTGTGCGGCTGACTCTTCAAGCGATTTAGACAGGACAATTCCCATTACGCCTCGTCGCACTTCGCTTTCAGGCACTCCGCAAACTTTGGCACGCGCTTTGGCGTCTTGTAAATCACGCAGTTCATACTCACACCAGCCACGCATAATTTCGAGCATCGTATCTTGCTGATAACGCCAGCATTGACTGTTACTAGGGTATATTATTGCACCCGTGAATGGATGCTGAACCGCATACACCATACCTTGGTGAGTGGCAGCACCAGGAGCAAACGGGTTGTCGCTTGCCCATGGGCGGGTTTCATTATCTGGATTTTTGTATGTGGAGTTCATTTTCTTAGTCCGTGGTAGTTTATCAGGTTGCCAGTCAGTGTGCTTGCTGAAAACCAGAATATGCTCGACTTCCCTAACAATACCCTTTGAATCATTGCGCGTAGAATAAGTCCTCTGCCAGGAAATATCGGCGACGAAACATGTGGTGCCAAATATCTCATCGCATATGAATTTAAGGCTCATACATTCCGTATCATCTATGCTGATAAAAATCACCCCATCGTCAGACAAAAGCCGTTGCAATAATTTCAGCCTCGGGTACATCATGCAGAGCCACTTGTCGTGGCGGCTCAAATCCTCGCCCTCTTTGCCTACGACCTGGTTCAGCCATTTCTTTATCTTCGGGTCATTCACGTTGTCGTTGTAAACCCAGCCTTCGTTGCCGGTGTTGTACGGCGGGTCGATGTAAACGCACTTGATTTTCCCCTCGTACTGAGGCAAAAGCGACTTCAGCGCAGCCAAGTTGTCGCCCCTGATGATTTTATTGCCATCCGCTATCTCATCGCCGCTGACGCCGCCGCCCATGAACGTATATTTATGTTCGAGGGCGCGGTACGGCACGTCCTGATGATGATTGATAACTTTGTCCTTGCCAATCCATTCGAGCGTCGGCAATCTCGTTTCACCCCGCTTAATCAGTGATGCGCTTGCCACATTATACGCCAATGTCACCGGCTCCACCCCCTATTTCGCTCACGTCGTTCCTGTTCTTCGGCAATCGTCTCAATATGCCCGCCAACGCTGTAAATATACCGTAAAAAATTTAAAGGGTTCAGGTCGAAATCCCCTGAACCCTTGCTATTTCTGGAGCTGATATCCGTATCGGAATTATCTGATCATCTGCGGGGGAGAGCTTTGAGTCCTTTTTTCCCGGACGGCGCGTCGCCTATGTTAAAGTACTCCAGCTGCTCCTGAAGTCTGCCGGAGAGGTTTGAAAGGGACTCGGAACCCTCCGCGACCTTTTCGGACGCCGCCGCCACTTCCTGAACGCTGGTGCGTATGTTTTCGCTCGCTCCGGCGGTGTCGCTCACCTTCGTCGACATGCTCTGCACCGCCTCCGCGATCTCCTCGCTGGACGCGGCCTGCTCCTCCGCAACAGCCGCCAGGTCCTGGGTGGAGGCGGCTATATCGCGCAGATAGGAGATCATATTGTCGATGGCGTGCTCCGTCTGATTCGAGAGCTCTTTCGCTTTGTTGGAGTCCTCAGTGTTTTCCTGAGCGTATTTGACAATTCTATCGAGATCCCCGGTTATCTGCGTCGCGAGATCGGCGATGTTCTTAGCCGCCACGTTGCTGTCCTCGGCCAGCTTGCGGACCTCTTCGGCCACAACCGCGAAACCCCGTCCCGCGTCTCCCGCGCGGGCCGCCTCTATGGCCGCGTTCAGCGCCAGCAGGTTCGTCTGATCCGCTATGCTGCCTATCTGAGAGACGAAGTTCTGTATCTGGCGGGTTCTGTTGCCCAGTTCCAGCACAGCGGAGGTGGAGGCCGCGGAACTCTCAGCCACCCGGCCTATGCCGTCGACCACGCTGCGGACCGCGTTCATGCCCTCGTCTCCCGCGTTCATGGCGTTATCCACCTTGCGCGCTATATCGGTGCCCTTCTCGGCGGTGGTCTGAGCCCCTGCCGCCACTTCCTCCACAGAGGCGTTGACCTCCTCGCTGCTGGACGCGAGAGCGCTCAGGTTCACGTTCATCTCGTCCACGTTGGCGCGGAATTCCTCCACCGACGCGTTGGTCTGCTGAGCCATTGCCGAGAAGTCCTGTGAGGCGCTGGATATCTGGTCCCCGGCATCTTTGATGGTGTTTATGACGCCTCGCAGAGTCTCGGCCATACGCAGGATCGCGTGACCCATCTGGGTCAGAGCGTCCTGCCCGGTCACCTGGTAGGAAATTGTGAGGTCTCCGGCGGCGAACTTCGTGATATTCTCCTGCATCACGTTGATCGGCTTTGTGATATAACGCGCTATCAGAAAACTCATCACAAGAGTGATCAGAACAGCGACGCCGGCCACGACCATACTCGTTACCGCCGCCGTGTCCGAATAGTTCATAGCCTCCTGCTGGACCCTCCTGGAACCCTCGTTCAGGTGCTGCATCAGGCGGACCAGCAGGTCGTTGTACTCCAAACCTATAGGCTCGAATTCAGCGAAATACAGGTCAATACCCTCATCATCGGCCCGTCCTCTCGAGCCGAGCCTGACCACATTGTCCTGGACAGCCCGCGCTTTAGGGGCGACCACCTTGATGGCGTTTAAAAGCTCTTTCCCGGTGGAGTCCAATTTGATGCTATCCAGGGACTTGAATATCGTCTCATTTTCAGAGCGCCGCGCCTCTATATCGTTCTCTATGGTTCTGATCCTGGCCGGATCGCCCGTTGCGACGATCTTCAACGCGTTCTTCATATTCGCTTGGTTGTTGATGCTGGCTATGGCCATGTTTGTGGCGGGAACCGAGTAGTGGACGTAAGCTTCTTCAAACTCCAGGTCAATTTGATTGAAATTATAGAAATTAAAGCACGCGACAGCTATAAGCAACATCAGAGGAATTCCCGCGAGAATACCTAATTTTGCCCCTATGCTCCTATTTTTTAACCACGACATGCCTTATACCCCCCAAACTTTCGATTGTCCGGTGCAAACTGCGTCAAGATTTAAAAACAATTAAAATACCTCCTATGTAACATAAAACACGCCAACACACACTCTCAATATGGTTCATTGAGACGAAACCACGGTTACAAACCCAAAACGCGAGATATACACTGTGTTTAGAGTAGCTCAAGAAATATAGGTTGTCAATACCGCAAAGTTCTCCATGAGAGTGCAGAGAAACCGCGCGCCCGGCAGGTTTAATTTAAACCTGTAACTTTCACATGCGCTTCTTCCGTGAACTTCCTCATTCCGCAGAAATATTGAAAAAGCGGGTTTTCTTGCCGGTCTCGCTCTTTATACATTTTCAGCCTCCATGTGCGATGTTTATAGTCAGCGAAGCGGAGCGCGGCGGCGGTGGGGAAAAGCCTGGCGGATATGGAAGCGCTGGGGAGCAGATATCCGGAGATGACGGCCCCAAAAATGATGAGGGAAACCGTCGCGCCGGTTTACAAAACATATTCGGAATAACCTCCAAAAGCTGCACGGCGTCATAGCGAGGAAAATGGAGGGTGCGGCCGCCGTCACCAAAGCTGGCACTGCTGTGACGGCCAGTCTGAGGGAATTGCGGGAAAGTTTCTACCAATCGACGAAAACCTACATTTTGACAGAGGAAAAGAGCAGAGAACGCATAGAGCGGCTTTACCTGGTCGGCAGGATGCTGGACGACGTGGGCGAGATGAGGAGGCGTATCGTGCTCGCCGTAGACGCCGCCCGCGGCTCCAAAGCGGCGCAGGCCGCATTGGAACAGGCGAAAGCGATCCGGGAAAGGGCCGCGGCGGTGCGTAGTAATTCAACCGGAGACCCGAACCGCAGGGAGCTGCTTGAAAATGTGCTCGAGGCCATAGGGAATTACAAAACCGATCTGGAAATCTTGGTGAAAGCCTTCGACGAGACGACCGTTTTGAACGAATCCCGCGCGCCGGTGCTGGCCGCCTATGAGGAAGCGATTATAAAAGCTGAACGCAGCCATCGAGGCGGCCCGCGCAGGAGAGGCGGGGCGGGGCTTTGCGGTCGTCGCGGAAGAAGTGCGGAAATTGGCTGAAGAGTCGGCGAAAGAGGCTCAAAACGTGAACGGCATCATCGTGGAGCTCCAAAAAGAAGCGCAGGAGAGCATCACCGCCACGACCGAAGCAGGGCGGGTGCTGAGCGAAACTCTCGTACAGGCTGCGGAAGCCCAAAAACAGCTGAACGGGGCGATGGAAGAAATCAACAAAACCAACAACTCGATTCAGAATATCGCCGCAGTGGCCCAAGAGCAGGCGGCATCCAGCAAAGAGATGGCGAGCGCCATCGACAAGGCTGCCAAGTCCACGCTGGAGATGACGAATACCGTGTCGCAAATCCAGCAGGCGTCCGAGGAAACGGCGCGGGCTGCTCAAGGAGTGGCGGAACAGTCAGAATCCATGAGCGAGCACGCCCGCTCTCTGACGGAAGCCCTGTCCCGTTTCAAACTGCGCGCGGAAACGGCGCGCGGAAAAACGAGTTTCAGAGCTCTGGGCGTGATCGATTCATAAGCGCGAAGTGAAGCGGATTCGTTCACTCGTTCGCTCCTCGGCGCAGCCTCGCTGCGCTGAGGAGCATTTTTGTGACTGCCCGTGAAAAAAGAGAGAGCGAAGATGTCAATTACAGCATTTCAGGCAGAGATGCCGCTGTCATTAAATAAAGTTACGGATTAAAACAGGCTTGAGATCAGTTTCTTGTCGGGTTTCGAGATGACGGCCTTATTTACGAGCATACCCTCGTCGGACCTGACGGCGGATGCCGCGTCGACTGCGGTCTTAACCGAAGACGTATCGCCCGAGACGACAACGAAGCTCTTGCCGCCTATCCCTGTGCCCAGCCTGATATCCACTATGTCCACCAAAGCAGCCTTGACGGCGGTGTCAGCGGCGATGAGAGAGGCGGTCACAGAGAAGAACTCCATCACTCCGACGGCTTCTATTCTGTCGGGCATACCGGCCATATTGAGCGCCGCTATGACCTTGGGATGCACCCTGGGGAGCACGAGGGACGATACGACGAAACCCCCGCCCGTCACCGTCCCGAACTTTATGGATTTTTCGACGTTCGCGATCTGTCCGTTTATTAAGATGTAATACTTGCCGGGGCACGACGCTTTCGCGAAAATGAGATTGACGCTGGCGGTCTTGAGCATACCGTCCGCCGTCTCTATGCCGCCCGCAATACTCGAGAGTTCTATGAATCCTATGGTATCCATGACGTAAGCCTCCTGTATTTATCGCCGGCGTCAGGCGTCCGCCTTTATCTCTATGGCGCTTCCGACCTCTGTGACGACTCCGTCCACGGAGGCATGTATGTTCGCGCTGACGTGTCCGTCCGCGTCCGCTATCCTCTGTCCCGCTGACACTCTGTCGCCGGCCTCCACGAGAGGTTTGGCCGGGGCCCCTATATGCTGTTTCAGCGGTATCCGCACCCGGGCCGGAGTGAACTCAGCGAAATCCCGGACCTTGTTTCCGTACATGTCGTACATTCCCATGCGGGCCATTATCCTGGACGGGGCGATCTTTCTGTATTCCCTCGCCGGCACCGGTATCAAAGGCTCGTCCGGCCGTTTGTATTTTCTTCCTGCGTACCTGCCCTTGATATATTTGTTGACCTGTCTCGGAGAAAGAGACATCGGACAGGCGTAGGTCTCACAGACGCCGCACTCGCAGCATATCAGCGCCTCTTCGAGGATCGGGCTGTCCGGTATGGGGGATTCGAAGTCCATGGCGGACATACAGCGCATCACCATATTGGGACGGAGCTTATGCCCGATAAGACGTCTCGGGCAGAGGTCGGTGCAGAACGAACACTGGATGCAGGCCGACTTCGCCCTGTTCAGTATCTTTCGAATCGCCGTATCGTGGGTGCGCGAGTCGAAATTACCGGCCGCCGGTATGACTATAATGCCGGACGTGGTTTTCGTGACGTATTTTGAATTTACGTCCGATCCGTCCGACACGGCGCCCATCATCGGACCGCCGTCGATTATTTTGAACGGCTCGGTTCTCACCCCGCCGCAGAACGCTATGCAGTCTGTAAAAGGCGTGCCTATCGGGACTTTCAGGACAGCCGGACGCGCAACCTCCCCGGTGACTGTGAGGAATTTATGGGTCACAGGACGTCCGCGGAGCGCCTCACTGACGTTCCACATGGTGGCCACGTTCGACACCACCGCCCCCACCTCCAGTGGGATGCCCGACGGCGGGACGGTGCGGCCCGTTATGTCGTACACTATCATCTGCTCGTCCCCGGCCGGATAATAGTTGTCCAGCGGAAAAACCTCGGCCCTGAAGCCGGAACGTCCTATCGCATCTTTCATAGAGAACGTTTCCTTCTCGTTGACCGCCTTGACGGCGATGAAGGTATGCCCGGCTCCCACATGTTCGGCGACGGCCCGCAGTCCCTCCAGGACTTCGTCCGGATGGCTGTTCATTATGTGCTTGTCTGTCGCGAGAAGCGGTTCGCACTCGGCGGCGTTGACGAGCATATATTCGACTCTGCAGTCGAGCTTGACGTGCGTCGGAAAACCCGCGCCGCCGGCCCCGACTATACCCGCGTCCTTTATGCTGTCGAGCAGGCCCACTATTATCCCCCTGATCTTTTAACTAAACTATGCGGAACGAACCGAAAAGCACGCAGCGCCTCTTGCGGCAGAACGACAGCGGCGTGGTCGGTCCCTGTCCCGTCGTCGTCGCTATCGTGAAAGCGGTCGGAGAATCCCCTCCAAACCCTATCGACGCGTACGACGGGGCGTTCTTGGTGAACATCGTGGTCTCCATAGCACGGGCCATTGTGCTCATGTGATGAATGTTCGTGCTGTGTATGAGCGCCGAGTGCCTGTATCCGTGCTCAGCCCTGAGGGAAGCGGCGAGCCCCTCCGCGAAGTCCGCCACCCTCACCAGGGGAAGGATCGGCATCAGCATCTCATCCTGGACGAACGGGTGCATCTCCGGCGTCTCGACAAGTATGACCCTCGCCTTCTCCGGTATCTTTATCCCAATTTTCGACATTATATACTGAGGGCTCTTGCCCACCATCGCCTTGTCCGGAACGGCGCCCTTAAATGTGACTTCCTGCAGGCTCTTTATCTCCTCCGGATTTTTCAGCTCGAACGCCAGCCCGCTCTCCAGCATGTACCTTTTCAGTTCGTCCGCCGCGCAGTTGACAACGAACAGCTCTTTTTCGGCGGTGCATGTGAGATTGTTGTCGAAGGAACATCCCATTATGACGTCTACGGCGGCTTTTCTCAGGTCGGCGGTCTCGTCCACGAGCACTGGAGGATTGCCGGGGCCCGCGCCGATGGCCGGTTTCCCAGAGGAAAGAGCGGCGTTCACGACACCCGGACCTCCGGTGGCCGAGATCATCTTGATTTTGGGATGGTGCATCAGTCTGTCCAGGTTCTCCATGCTGGGCCTGGTCAGCGTGACGACCAGTCCATGCGGGGCGCCGAGCTTGTCAAG
>JAISWP010000039.1 GCA_031271065.1 Synergistaceae bacterium | reverse complement strand
CCAACATGATAGCGCTCGAACCAGGCAAGGCCGGCGCTCCGATGAAAGGCTGCAAGGACTGCGCGGTCAGCACTATTATCAAGCGCTGCGCCCCGTACGCGAAGGGCATTCTCGGTTCCTTCGAGGGCTACTGCCAGTGCCGCGAGACCATATAAGAGGCGGCGTCAGATAGATAAAGAGGCGGGCCGGCCGACCCATATGCCGGCCTGATGGACTGTCTTCTCCGACGGTTATAATTATCCGCGGACTGCGGGTAAAACATACCGGAGGAGAAAGACAGTCCTCCTTTAATTTGGATGCGGCGCAAACGCAGCCTTATCATTCACGTTTATGCCGAACCTGCAAAGGGGTGCAAAAATGCGGAAAATTCTGCTTCAGCTGGACTCGGCCCCGCAGCCGAGCGTTTTCGACGCCATAACCGCCCTCGACTCGGAGGATTGCGTGATGCTGCGTCACGGCGGAGTGACGGACGAAAACGTCGTCCCCCTCGTGCACGGCTGCATGTTCACGCGCTCTCCGAGGGATATCGGCGGCACGGCCATATTCATAGGCGGATCGAGCGTCGAGGAATCGGAAAAAATATTGAAAAAAGTCAGACATACCCTGTGGTCTCCTTTCGACGCGTCCGTGATGTTCGACCCTAACGGCTGCAATACCACCTCGGCGGCCGCGGTCAGAAGCATGACGTCCGCCTGCTGCGTCAAGGGGAAAAAGGTCGTCATTCTCTCCGGCACCGGACCGGTAGGGCAGCGTTCAGCCGGTTTATTCATGGGACTTGGCGCTTCCGTCCTGATCACGTCGAGAAACATCGACAAAGCCAAAACGGTCGCGGACGCCGTGCGTGAACGCTTCGGCTCGTCTCCCGACTGCGCGGTCATGAGACAGGACTCCGATCTTCCCTCCGTACTGGACGGAGCCGTGGCGGTGCTCTGCTGCGGCGCGGCCGGCGTCAGGCTCATTCCTGAGAGTATCTGGAAAGAACATCCGACCTTGAAGGTAGTGGCCGACGTCAACGCGGTGCCGCCTTTGGGAGCAGAGGCCGTCGAAACCGGCTGGTACGGACGGGAGGAGAGCGGAAAACTGCTGTACGGCGCTATCGGCATCGGGGGACTCAAGATGAAGATACACCATCGGGCCGTCGCGAGGCTCTTTGAGTCAAAGGGGCTTGTGCTGGACACGGAGAGCATATACGAATTGGCCGCGTCGGCTGAATAGAAACGGCGGATTGAAAGGTGGGAGAACCCAGCCGGCGGAAAAAAGAGAAAGTTCTGGTCATCGGGATGAGCGCAAGGGCCGTCGCGCAGTCGTCCGCGCGCGCCGGATACGAGACGGCGGCGCTGGATTCCTTCGGCGACCGGGATCTGCTGAAAGCGGCATCCTGGCAGACGCTGGACAAGCGGGATTTCAGCCGGTTCTCATCCGTTCCGGAGCTGCGAGGCATAGGCGCGGACTGGGCGGTATTCGCGTCTGGGGTGGAAAACCGCCCTCAGATGATCGACGAACTGGAAAGCGCCGGACTGCGCGTGCTCCAGTCGAGCTCCGAGGCGATCCGCAGATGCAGGGACCTGGACGAGCTCGGTGATTTCTGCGCCAAAAACAAAATCGGAAGGCCGCGGACGATGCGCGGAAACGATATCGGAAACCTTCCGGCCGGGAAATTCCTCGTAAAACATGAAAAAAGCGGCGCCGGCATCGGAGTGAGGGTATGGGACGGCGCCGAGATAAAAAGAGGTGAATACCTCCAGGAACTGGCGGAGGGAATCCCTGTCTCCGCCGTATTCTTATCCGACGGACGCGAGGCCGTCCTGTGCGGCATAAGCCGGCAATTGGCCGGCGAGCCGTCTTTGGGGGCGAGGGGGTTTTCCTGGTGCGGGAACATCATGCCGTACTGGATGCCGCCTCAGGCCCCAGGCTGGAAGGACGCCCTCATAGACCGCTTCACCGCCGCAGCACGGGCCGCCGTATCCGAGTTCGGACTCGCGGGCGCGTCTGGCATGGATTTTATGTGCTGTGAGGACGGGCTTTACCTGCTGGAAATAAACCCGAGGATAAGCGCGTCCTTCGAACTCGTGGAACTGATCCGCGGGGTGAATATCTTCGAACTGCACGTCGCGGCTCTGGAGGGACGCCTGCCCCGGGAGAATTTTCCCGGCCTGCTCGACGGGCCTTACAGGGGCAAGGGCATAGTCTACGCTCCGCGCGATCTGGTCGCGCCCGACACGGGAGAGTGGTACAATCGCTCCAGGAGGGATATACCCCACCCCGGCGCTCCGCTGCCGGAGGCATCCCCGATCTGCACAGTGCTCACCCCTCCGCTCGGAAGCGGAGACGAAGTCATGGAATATCTTGGTGCGGAAGCGCAAAAAGTGTGGGAGGAGTGCGGTTTGTGAGTCAAATTTTCACATCCGGCAGCGCCGGGCGCGGCATGAGAGCGGCCTGGGCCATAACCGGGGCGGGACACTTTCTCGCGGAATCGGTCGATATGATAGACTCGCTTCGCGGAATATGGTCCGTCGACGTATATCTGTCCCCCGCCGCTTCGGAAGTTCTCGCCATGTACGGTCTCGCGGAGCGGGTCCGAAACGCTTCCTCGGAAAAGGGGCGCAGTTTCCCCGAATCTTCGAAATTTTCCGTCGGGAGATACGACGCCCTGGTCATATCCCCGGCCACGGGCAACACGGTGGCCAAATGCG
>JAISWP010000006.1 GCA_031271065.1 Synergistaceae bacterium | reverse complement strand
CCCTTCCCCGGACGGTCTATGATCTCGTCCGGAACGCCGAGGTATCTCGCGAGCGCGGTCACCTCGCCGAAGAGCAGGTCTCCGAGGGGAAGCGCGTCCGCTCCGACTTCGCCGTATTTTGTAAAACGCCCGCAGAAAATGTCGTCTTTGTTCCGCTCTCCGAAAACCAGGAAATTTCTGCTGTGCGCCAGGGAGTACAGGGCGGTCATGCGAAGTCTGGGTTTAATGCCTTCTCTGGCCCAGTCCGGCAGTTTCCCGCATGACGCTTCGATTCCACCCGCCATCGTCTCGTATACTTCCGTCAGGTCAACTTTCTTTATCGGGATGTCGAGGGTCCCCGCCAAAAGCCTCGAAAGGCGCTCGTCTTCGCCGGGGTTCCGGCAGGGCATTATGACGGCCAGCATGTTTTCCCTCCCGCAGACCCTGCGCAGAAGCGCCGCCACCACCGCCGAATCGGTCTCTCCGTTCAGCCCGGTCACGCCCCCCGCCGCGGAGGATGTTTCCAGCTCCTCTCTTATCCAGTTCTCGAGGAATACCGTCATGTGCGCCGGATCACGGTAAAACTGGGACAAGACGCCACCACCCTTCGGAATCTGCGACAATTCTAGCACATATTCGCGTCAAACCCTTGCCAAATTGCAGACTGCGTTTATCCTTGCGGGTAAAGAGCCGCGCGCGGGGTCTGCCGGCGAGCGGGGCTTCATTCGACGGAGGAATCGTCATGGCACGCGTCAGGAACGCTCTTATAATAGACGGTTATGTGGACGAACCGGCCTGTTTCGGGGTCCCTCCCTACGTGTCGCCGTATGTCAGGTACTGCGCGGGAGTGATGTTCTCTCACGGAATCGACGTACGGAGCGCGACGTGCGATCAGTGGAGGCTCGCCAGGGCGGAGTACGGATACGCCATAGCCTCGAGCGACGTTGTCCTGGTGATAATGGGGCTCACGGTGCCGGGCCGCTACCGGGGAGGTTCTCCGCTGACACTGCGCGAGCTGCGTGAAATCTCCGGGATAAAAAGAGCCGGCGTCCTGGCGGTCGGAGGTCCGGTCCGCATGGGGTATACGCTCAGGGGCGGAAGCAGCGCGGAGAGGATAGATGTGGAAGGGGTCGATTTCACGGCCTTCGGGGACCCGGAGATGTCGCTCGATATATTCTGCGGCACAGGGGAGTGGGTTTCAGATGCCCGGCGCTCGTACGGCTGGCTCGACGGACGCCGGAAGATAGCCGCGCTCGGCGCGGGCATAGTGAAGCTCCACCCGTCGTACCCCGATATCATCGCGGAGATCGAGCTGTCCCGGGGCTGCGACAAGGCCGCTTGCGGAGCTCCATGCAGTTTTTGCACGGAAGGGCTTTCCCGTCTGTATGAAGAAAGAAGCGCGGAAGGAGTAATATCCGAGATCGAGGCCCTGGACGCGCATGGAGTCTCGGCGTACAGGCTGGGCCGGGCAGCCAGCATACTGGCGTGGGGCGGGCGCATGACCGGAAACGGAGTCAGGCCCGATCCAAAGCGCTTGGAATCGCTTTACTCCGGTATAAGGCGCGGCGCGAAAAACCTCGCGGTCCTTCACACGGACAACTGCAATCCCATGACAATAGCCGCCTTTCCCGACGAATCCTCAGCTTGTTTTGAGGTCATAGCCCGCCACAACAGCGGGGGCGACGGTCTGTCTCTCGGTATAGAGAGTCTCGACCCGGACGTCCGGAAGCTGAACCGCCTCAAAACGTCCTTCGGCGACTCGCTGACGGCGGTCCGCCTGATAAACCAGGCTGGAGGGATGAGAAAGGGGAGGGGCCTGCCGGCTCTGCTGCCGGGGCTGAATTTTCTTTTCGGCCTGGCGGGCGAGACAGTCGAAGGAATGGAGTGGAATACGAGATTTTTGGAGGCCATTCTCGAAGAAGGGCTGTCCGTGCGGCGCATAAACATCAGGAGGGCTATGGTGTTTCCCGGGACGGAGCTCGCTTCTCTGGCAATGACTCATCCGCCGAGGATAGGGGAGCGGGACTTCCGCAGATGGAAGCGGTGGGTGCGTGGCGCGGTCGACCCTGAGATGCTGTCGCGCGTCGCCCCGGACGGCACGATACTGCGAAAGGTGATTTTGGAGAACCGGGAGGGGAACGTGATCTTCGGCAGACAGCTCGGCAGCTATCCTCCGCTTGTCGGGGTCGTGTCCCCGCTTTTGGAGCGGGGGATGAAGATCGACGCCGCCGTGACCGGCAGGGGAGGAAGATCGCTCACCGCGGTGCGCTATCCCCTTGACGCGAACCTGGCCGCGAGGGCGGAACTGACGGCGCTCCCCGAAATAGGCAGGGCGAGGGCGGATTTCATAGCGTCTCACGTTCCGTACGGTTCCGCGGAAGAATTTAAAAAAATACTCTCAGAACTCGATTCACCGGGAATCGCGGACAGACTTTCGATTTATTTCGGCGGCGGCCGGGAGGGCTCCGGCTGAATGTCCCTTTGCCGGGACGCGCGTATCAGCCCTGTTTTTCTATCTTTTTGCCGCCGGTCCCGCCATACAGGGGACGCCAGTCTGACACCTCCGGCGGCCGACGGTTTTCATGCGCTCCGCTGCGAACCTGTGGTTTCAGGGCTCCGCCCCGATACTTGTAAATTACAATAAAAAATGCTAATATTAATCATGTTTTACAAAAATATTTTTTCGGAGACGGCTATGACGGTTTTTGCTGATACGCTTTCCTACAGCGCAATCATGATCGGCAAGCAAGCAAGCAAGCAAGCAAGCAAGCAAGCAAGCAAGCAAGCACTAAAGCTCTAGGTAGTTTTTCTGACTCCGTCGCTCCAGCAGCGGAGTCATCCTCATACATCCCAAACTATATATCAAAACGATGCAGGTATAAATTTTCGCGCGCGTCTCCCATGCGCAGCCGCCAGCTGCGCACAGAAGCTGTCTGGAGCGGACGGCTTGCGCGTTATGCTGATTGATTTGCGCTATGCAGCGCCCAAAAATTACGTTTAGGGAGTGATTGTCATTGTGTAAGAAACTCGCATTTTCAGGTCGGGAAAGTTTCGGAAGCCTAGCGGGCAGCGCCGCTCGCCCGGTTCGTTCGATTTCCGCTCTCCTTTGTATTATCATCTGTCTTGTGCTGCGCGCGGGGCCGGCTCTGGCGGCGGACTACGCCATTCAGCTTGACAGGACGGGGACGTACACTTTCCCCGCAGCAGTGATCGGTTATGGTGGCCAGACTCCCTTGTCCGTCAGGGTGACCAATACGGGAACCCAGAACACCG
>JAISWP010000241.1 GCA_031271065.1 Synergistaceae bacterium | reverse complement strand
TCGATATGGAAAATTCCGGGAGAACCGATATCGGAATGCGGCCGTTCGCGTCAAGCCCGGGCACGCCGCCGGGCACGTTTATCATGGATACCGGCACCGCCGAGACGTCGGAGGCGGTGAGCACAACCGCCGGGCCTGTCATGCCGTTCACCTCGGCGACGAATACCCCGGAGGCTCCGCTGTCCTGCCATTCCTGCTCGTCATCGTTCCACAGGTAGAATTTCATGTCCCCTTCGTCGTTCACATACGCGGACGCGCCGGGCTCGTCCGTGGGATACGCGGCTTCAAGCGCCTCGATGCTGGGGAATGTCCCGCGGTTTCTGACGTTTATATCCGATATATTGACCTTCCCGCCGAGGGCGGAGAGGAGCCCGGATATAGCTGACAGCGGGTGCTGATCCGGCATCTCCCTGCCGTCCAGGTCATTGTGGTTCGAAAGTCCGGGAACCGCCGACGGTGAACCGAGAGCGAGCCAGTAATCTTCGGACGCGGCGTCAAGGGGATTCTCCCCCGCGCTCTGCCGCACGGCCACGAAGGATATTCCGGCGCGGACTGCGACGTCGCCCGGGTCATAGGTCGAGCAGTATTCCCACTGCCCCCGGAAAAACATGCTTCCCTGATCATACGCCGCCATCTCTCTCCGTCCTCCTTTCAGTCCTTATCCTGCCGTCCGCCGCTTCCCTGTGGGTGCGGCTCACGCTGCGCGCCGTCCGGTTCACCTCGTCCCTCGTGCGGCGTATCTCGTCCACGCCGCCGCTCACCGCGGACTTCGCCTCGCCGAGGATCGTTCTGACCTCTCCCTCGAGAGAGCTCCGTATGCTCCTCAGCGCCTCGAGTTCGTTCTGGGCGGCTGTCTCGAACCTTCTGAACATCTCCGCGCCTGCCGTGCCGGCGGCGGCCTCCGCCTGGCGGACATATCCGGCGCACTCGTCTTTCATGCGGGATATTTTATCCGCGGCCTCCGCGGCGGATGACAGCTCGGAGCGTATTTTTTCCAGCGCCCCGCTGAAAAGCTCACCGAACTCCCTCTTTGCCCCGGCGGCGATATCCCCGCACTCGTCCCTGGCGTCCGTCACTTCTTTATGTTTCTTCCGTATCTCGATGAGTTTCCTGTCAATGCTGTCATTTATCTCGTCTCTTGCCAGCGCCGCCGCGTGTGTGACCGATTCGTCCACGGCCTCCCGGTATTTGTCCAGCCTTGCCGACAGCGTCTCCCTGGCGACGCGCTCGTAATTCCCGGCCAGGATTTTGGCCTCATCGGCGGCCGCCCTTGCTTCACGGAGCATTGTCCTGGCTTCCCGGAGCTCTGTGCGCGCCTCTATGAGAAGCGCGGCGGGGTCGTCCGATATCTCCTCTATCCGCCCGTCCGGGTAGATGACGGTGCAGGCGCGGGTCCGACCGGCACTCTCCGGCTCCGTGAACGTCACCGTTATCCCCTCCGGAGGGGCGGTCCCGAAGATCACGACGCCGTTCTCCGCCCGGTACGCCTCATTCTCCCGCAGCCGGACGGCGGACGGGCCTCCGGCCCACCAGACCGTATGTCCGTCCGCGCCGGGCGGCAGGGGAAATTCCTTCGTCGTTCCGTTTCCCTTGTACATGCTTTCACCTCCGATTTTTTGAGCATGAAAAAACCGCCCTTTCGAGCGGCTTTGGTCAGGATTAGTCTACCGGCTTCCTAGTCATTTCTGCGCTTGCCGGATATTATGCGGAGGGCGCTGCTCAGGAAAGCCTCCTCGTCGTTTACGGAGTCCATGAACGCGTTCAGCCATTTCTCCGCCTGGAGTACGGGAAGCCCGTAGGTATACCCGGCGAAATGCGACGAATCTCTGGCTATCTGGACCCAGTCGACGTCCTCGATGCCGTAGTCGTCGTAAGCTATCACGTCGTACCCTTCCGAGACGGCATTGCCTATCAGTCTCGCGGCGCTTTCCATAGCGGCGGAGAGCGGAGTGAAGCGGTACCCGCCGCCCCGTCCCCTGTAGCGCATCCAGGCTTCAGCGCCGGCGGCGAGGTCGCGGACTACCGGAATCGACTCAACGGGCGAGAGGAACATCCCCGCGGCAGCTTCCCGGAGGAGCCACCGCGGCCATTCCTCCCCCTCGTCAGGCCCCTGCGCCCTTATTATCCTTTCAACGAGCCTGGGCAGGATATTGACGGACAGCGCGCAGTTTATGAACAGCCCCAGCTTGTGCAAACCGCCCGGCTCGTGCACTATGCGCCTGTAAAACTCCCTGTTCAGATTCGCCTGCACCCTGAACCAGGAGTAGAACATGGTGAATATCTTCTTCCAGTTTCCGGAGGTCTCGAACATGGTGAGATCCGCGATGCTCCCGCTGCCCTGGGTCGTGCGGATCACCATATCGGCGTAGCTGACGGCCTTCGTCTCGTCGGCCCCGAACTTTTTCAGCCCCAGATTGTAGCTCTCCGCCCAGCCGGGAATATTGCATAGATTCTGGAAAAACGCGTACTGGCTGAGCATCAGGCCGCGCACCGCGTCGAGTTTCCCGCGCCCGTTCATCGTCCACTTCTCGGCCATGCGGCGGACGTCCCTGTCCTGTCCGTTTATCTGCTCCCGCATGAAGGCGGACTTGCTGAAGGCGAGCTCGTATGTCTCGCGCGGAAACGCCATGCCCCTGAACATCGCCCGGATCGTCCGGAGCGGCCCTATCTTCCCCGCGAGGGGTATATACCCGGTGGTCTGTATCACCGCGCCGGCAAGATTCATCCCCATTCCCATCATCACGATCCCCTGCTGCCACTTGCCTATCATCCTGTCCTGGCTGTCTTTCGCTATCCCGTTGTTCCTGTTGTTACCGGCCACGGCGCGGACCCAGTGATTCAAGGCATGGTTCTTATTGTCCCCCAGTGCCCGCTTCACGGCGTCCTGGAACATGGGGTGATGGATTATCCTGCTGACGTCGCGCACGGCGGGAGCGAGAGCGGCGTCGTGTATGACGGTCATGAGATGCCTGTCGACGATGCCTATGTCAAGCGCCGGCGGACTTTCGAACACATTGTCGGCCCTCTCCTTCCTGTGGCCGGACTTGGTGGCGCCCGCCAGGTGATCCAGGTGGATCGTACCCATCAGCTGGGACAGCTCCTCCTGCCGCGCCGCCCGCTTCGAATACCTCGTGTCGGTCACTATGGGCCAGTATCCTCCCCTGAACGTCCCGAACTTCGTGACGAGCGGGCGGGCCTCGACCCACTCCGGGGTGACGCCCGTCATTATCTCGTGGGTCTCCTTCACCAGCGGCCGCAGGGATTCGGCGATGTCCCATAGCCCCTGGACAAATTTCATATCCTGCTCCGTGGCCCTGTCGAGCAGCTTCTGAAGATATGCCTCGCGGATCGCCCTGGTATCCGCCGCGTCTTTCCCGACGGCGTACCGGAACCAGCCGTCCCTTGCCCTCTGCCTGTTTCCCTCGTTTCCGAGATTGAGCAGCGCGGCTATGAACTGATCTCTTGAGAGAGACTTTTTTCCGCCGGTCTGTTTTCCCTCTACGTCCCAGACCGGAATATCGAGATCTATGGTCATCTCCTTGAAGCGGGGATTATCCGTGCCGAATACATCCATGACCAGCTTGCTGACCTTGGCGAACGTCTCGTTGAGCGTCAGCGTCTCTCTGGCCAGCGCGTCCCGTATGGGCTGAAATATGGCCTGGTGGGCCTCTCCCAGGTCCTCGTACCCGTCGAGGGCGCGGACGAGGAACTCCGCCGCTTCCAATGAATCAAGGAAATCCTGAGGATTCTGAAACAGCTTCTCCTGTTTCGTGCGCTTTTCCGGGTCGGCAAGGAACTCGGACGCCCCCTTGACCTTGTAGTATTCCTTGATTTTTTTCACTATCCCGTAAACAGTCTGATCTATGCTCTGGCTGTGCGCGGACCTCAGGAATCTGCCCTGGTTCTTTCCGACATACTCGATGTTTTTAGCGGCGCTGTAAAGATCCCGCAGCTCCTCGAGGGTCATCTTCGACCAGTGTTTCCTGAAATTCGCGTTCAGTATGCGGTCGGGGATGAATATCGGCTCTCCGGCGGCTTCCATCTCCGCCGCGAATTTTTCGAGGTTCGGGACCGGAGTCTCCGCTTCGCCTTCCGCCCTCGGGACCTTTCTGCGCAGGTCGAACCGCTCGAGCATGGCGTCCAGCTGTTCGAGATACCTGGGGGAGACGCCGAAGGACTGCCGGGCGGGCCTGTTCGCGTATTTGCGGAGAAAATTGAGCATTGTGTCCTCCTCACGCTTCGACTTTACGGCCTCCCGCGCTATCTGCCTGTTGAGCAGCTGCATTTCCTTGTACCGGCGGAAATCCTCCTCGTTTCTTTCCCGGAGCGCCTTGTCCGCCAGATCCCCGTATTTTTCCGCCATTCTGATATACGGCCTCGGGTCTGCCGCTTCCTCGGCGTTTTTCGTTCCCAGCAGGTGCCTGGCGGTGTTTTTGATATCTTCTGTTTTTGCCTTGAAATACTCCTGGGTCTCCATAGCGATTACCCTGCCGCGGGCTTTCTTCTTTTTCGCCTCCCCCCTTTTTTTCTCCAGCGCCGCCCTCTCGTCAGCCCTGCGGGCGGCGTACCCTTCCTGGTATATGACGTCGTAAGCGGATAACTGGGGAGCGTCCTCGCCCATGAGCAGCCTGTAGAGGTGATCGCCGTCTTCGACCGGTATGCCCTCCGCTTTCATTTCCGCGGCGGCCTCGTCGAGGCCCGCGGGGGACTCCTTTCTCCACGCGCCGGGAGGGAGCCCCCTGTCGAGCAGCGCCCGCGCCTCATTTGCGGTGTTCGTTTTACCCAGGGAGCCGAAACCGGACTGTACTTTCCTGTAGCTGAGCCCCCCGTGATCTTTTATCCATTTCAGGAGATTCTTTCTGCCGAGCGGATTGTCCCGCTCCGCCTCCGTCCGCTCCCGTCCGGTTTCCAGCTCCGCCAGCTCCCGGTCTATCCGGGACTGTCCGCCGCCCTCTCCCGCGAGCTCCGCCATACGGGGATCGGTCTGGACGAGAAAATCGGCCACATCCTGCCTCAGCGCCTCGTCTCCTTCCGCCAGAGCCTCCTGAGCCCGTTCGGCCAGATTGTAAACGCCGGTCATATCCGCTTCGGACATGGCGAAGCCGACGGACCGCCGCCGCGCTTCGTCGTCCGCTTCGCCCGACGTGAGCAGGGCACTGACGAACTCGTCCGCCCCGGAGAAACCGTGCGCTGAGGCGGCGGC
>JAISWP010000237.1 GCA_031271065.1 Synergistaceae bacterium | reverse complement strand
GCTGGGAAGGGGTTCCCGTTGTAGTTGTTCGCCATGGAGCGGTTGTAGGCTCCCGTGCAGAGGACGGCTATGACGTCCCCCCGCTCGACTTTGGGCAGGGCGATGTCCCTGATCAGTATGTCCCCGGTCTCGCAGCACTTGCCGGCTATGGTGACGACCTTCTCCGGGGCCTCTTTGTATCTGCCGGCCGCGACCGCGTCATAGACGGCTTCGTACAGGGCCGGGCGCGGGTTGTCCGGATACCCGCCGTCCACTCCGACGTACGTCACCCCTGAGGTCTCCTTCACGCTGCAGACGGTATAAAGGGTTATGCCGGACGGGCCGACTATGTAACGCCCCGGTTCGATCACGAGGCAGGGCCTATAAAGCCCGTTCGACGAACAGAAATCCTCCGCCCGGGACACCATAGCGCCGATGAAATCCGACACGGGGCTGGGCCTGTCGCCGGCGGTGTAGGCCACGCCGTAACCGCCCCCCATATCCAGAAACTCCGTCTCGAAGCCATTCTCGGCTTTCAGGTCCTTTATCAGTTCCAGCAAAACCGCCAGCGCGGCCAGGTGCGCCGTGCTGTCCATGAGCTGAGAGCCGACGTGGAAGTGGAAGCCGGCCAGCTCGATATTATCCAGACCGCCGCAGAGGGAAACAGCGCCTCGCGTCTCGCTCACGGTCATGCCGAACTTTGTCCTCCCGGTGGTAAGCATGTGCCTGTGGGTATTGCCGTCGACTCCGGGGTTCACCCGGATCAGTATTCGGGCTTTCGTCCCGGCCGCCCGGGCCATACCGTCGATCGCCGTGATCTCCTGAACGCTGTCGCAGACGAACTTTCCTACCCCGCAGGAGAGCCCGTCCGCTATCTCCCCGGAACTCTTGCTGTTTCCGTGAAACGCTATCCTTTCGGGAGGAAACCCCATATCTCGGGCCAGGTACAGCTCCCCCCCCGAAACCACGTCGAGGCCCACGCCCTCGTCCATCAGAATCCTCAGCATGTCCCGCGACAGAAAGGCCTTGGACGCGAAATGAGTGCGGCATCTGTCGTATTTATCGTCGAAACATGACTTAATCTCCCGGATGCGGGCCGTTATCTCGTCCTCGGACATGACATAAAGCGGCGTCCCGAATTGTCCGGCGAGTTCCGTCGCGTCGCATCCGTGAAACATAAAATTCCCCATAACAGATCACAGCTTTCTCATTCATGTCGTGTGACGCCTGTCCTTCGAATTACCGTCCCTTACGGCAGAGGGGCCGCGGTCCATCTGGGGCTGCCCAGGGAGAAACCGAACACCAGTTCGCCGGCGCCGCTGTAGACCAGAATGACCCTGCCGCTCAATATCTGTCCGGGCAGGCTCAGAAGCACTCCCGCCTCCCAGGCGTCATCGGCGCGGTCCCAGTCATCCATCACCATGCCGTATGACGCGAATATCTCCCCTCTCACCGCGCCCCACCAGGAATTGTAAAAATCCTTGCCCAGTCCCACCCTGGCCCATGTGAACTGATCTCCGGCCATCGGGCGTCTGGCGGCGCTGAACAGTTCCTCCTTGTCCCCCAGCAGCACCCTGTAAGCCTGGTGGTCCTTTTCCCCTGTTTCCAGTCCGAAACTCAGCAGGAAACGCAGGTCTGTCCGCCAGGGGATGTAGGCCACGAGACTTGTCCGGGAGACCAGTATATCGGAGTCGTTCCACCATATCTGGGAGTTGAACGAATAGCCCTTCGACGGAATCAGCAGGTTGTCCAGCGTATCGCGGTTGAAATAGAAATAAGGCCCCCAGGAGAACCTGTCTGAAGCGCCCATGTCGGCGTATTCGCCCGCCGCCCCCATCCCGAACCTGACGTTTCCCGTCCGCTCTAGATAATAAAGGGCGCGGCCCGAATAGCGAGCCTGCGAATATTCGCCGAAATTCTCGGGCTCGAAACGTTCCCGGCGCGCGCCCAGGGAAAATCCCCACTGCCCGCCTTTTAAAAGAGGCGTGAAATACCTGGCGTAAGCGCTGTATTCCTCGTCGCCGAGCCATATATCCAGGTTGGCGGAATCCCCGTAGCTGGACAGGTCCCGCGCGTTTATCCCCAGGGCCATTCCCCTGTGAGCGTGCAGATTGGATGTGTATCCGTCCAGTTCGATCTCGAAAGCCGGCCTTTTTTCCACGGAGAACACGACATCTATATCGTCGGGCCCCCCGCCGGCGGTTTTGTCGATGTCCACGTCGACGACGGCCACCTCGTCCAATTTCGCGATCCGTTCGAGCGCTTCGTTCACGGCTCCCGCGTCATAGGGATTCCCGACCCATGCCCTGCAGCTTTCCTCCAGTTCGGAAGCGAGACTCGCGTGAAGTCCGGATACCCTGACCGAACGCACTATGCGGAAAGAACCGACGTTCTTCCCTGACGGAAGCGGAGGCGGGGCGGAGGCCGAAATCTCCGCGATCCTCCCGATGTTCGCGTCCGCCGCCTGCACGCCTTTGTCGTAAATATCGCCGTACCCCGAGGAACCCAGCATGCTGTACATGCTGAGGTCCGGGTAGAGCACCAGATCGGCCAGGGACTCGTTCAGCTTGATGCGGTCCAAGGTCATTATGTCTATCGTCTGCATCATGACGTCGAGCATGCTTCTGAAACGTTCGTTCGGCTTGGCTATCGACTCCCCCGCCAGGTTCACGGCTATGACCGGATAGTCCGGAAATATCTCCTTGGCAACCGCCACCGGCACGTTGGCGACCAGCCCGCCGTCCACCAGCAGCCTGCCGTCGATCGGCCACGGCTCGAGCAGGCCGGGTATAGACGCGGACGCCCTTATTGACGAAGCGAGGTTGCCGCTTCGCAGCACCACCTCCTCGCCCGTCCCGAGATCGGCCGCGACACAGGCGAACGGGATGGGGAGGTCGTCAAAATCCGATGTCTGCACGTGCCCCGTGTATTTCGTGAGGAAACTCGCCAGAGAAAGCGCGGGGAGAAAACCCAGAGGGCCATTCAGCTTCATGTCTTTGTCGAAATTGAGGTGATAGGGCCTCACGGTCTCTCCCACAGGCCTGTGGCTGCCGGCGTCGGGCTTTATGCGGGTGCCGGAGTCGGCCAGAAGGCCCATCACATTTGTCTCCTCGATTATGCCGCGTATCTCGTCCGCCGTATATCCGCAGGCATAAAGACCGCCTATGATGGCGCCCATGCTGACGCCCACGATGCCGGCTATCGGTATGCGTTCGCGCTCCAGGACCTTGAGGACGCCGACGTGGGCGAAACCTTTGGTCCCGCCGCCGGACAGGACAAGCACGACCCCTCCCCTGACGTCCTTTGTCTGAAAAGAGGCTGCCGGGGCGGCAAAAACGGGCCGGAAGCCGGTCAATAAAATCATCGAGGCTGCGGCAGCCCTTAAAAATACCTTAACGCCGGCGCTGCGGCACGAGATCATCTACTCTCTCTCCTCCCGCCGGAACGGATTGCCGAGTGAGGCCGGAGCGCCCGGAAGCATCCCCCGCCCCTTCCTGACCGAGATGAAAGTCAGGACGGCAAGCGTCATCAGGTAAGGCAGCATGAGCAGCATCGGCGCGGGAATACTGGTCCCGGCCGCCTGCATCCTCATCTGAAGGGCGTAGACGCCTCCGAACAGATAACAGCCGAACATCGCCCGCAGAGGGCGCCAGATACCGAATATCACAAGTGCTATCGCTATCCACCCGCGCCCCGCGGTCATGCCCTCGACCCACATCTGAGTGTACACCACGGAGAGATAACCGCCGGCCGCGCCGGACAATCCCCCTCCTATCAGGGTGAAGGTATAGCGGACGCGGGAGACGGAGATACCCATAGCGTCGGCCGCCCTGGGGTTTTCCCCCACGGCGCGCAGGTTCATGCCGGGCCTTGTCCTGAATATGAAAAAGCAGAGAAAAGCCGTCAGGAGATAGGACGCGTATACCATCGCGTCGTGACTGAAAAAAACCGGGCCTATCAGTGGAATATCCCCCAGGATCGGGAACTTGAAAGGCATGAGCCCGTTTATGGTCTCGCCTATGTGCCCCCTGCCCATCATCGCGCTCATGCCTCCCCCGAGCATGGAAAGGGCCAGCCCGCTCACAACCTGATTCCCGCCGAACGTTATGCACAGAAACGCGTGCACCGAGGTCAGAAGAGCGCCGGCGCAAAACGCCGCGGCGAGCCCCAGGTACGGGTCGCCGGCGGACTGTGTGACCGAGAAGCCGGCGAAAGCGCCCACCAGCATCACTCCCTCCAGTCCCAGGTTCATCACGCCGGACCGTTCCGCCAGTATCTCCCCCAGTACCGCATAGAGGACCGGAGTCCCGCTGCGGATCGCCGCAGCCATCATCGGTATCAGGACGTCCATCTTCAGTGTTCTCCAGTCCCCGGCGCGGCGCGGGAGGGGCGAAGCCTGCGCCGGCGGAATACCTCACCGCCCAGGACGCAGAACAGTATGAGGCCCTGCAGGACCTGCACGCTCGACAGCGGCAGGGTCATGACGACCTGGAGGGTATCCCCCCCGACCAGCAGTATCCCCATGAGAAAAGCGACGAAGGGGAGCGCCAGAGGGTTCAGGCCGGAAAGCCAGGCAACTATGACCCCCGTGAATCCGTAGCCCACTGAAAAACCGCGGCTCAGGCGGCCGTGAAGCCCCGCGACCTCGCTCATCCCGCAGAGGCCCGCTATCGCGCCCGACACGAACATCACAAGGGCCGTATTCCTCATTACGTTCATGCCGGCGTATCCCGCCGCTCTTTTGTTCTCTCCTATGACCCGTATCTCGAAACCCCATCTCGTCTTTCGGATGACGAACCAGGCCGCCGCCGTCATCGCCAGGGCCATTGCAAGCCCTCCGTGGAGCCTGGTGCGCCCGAAGGTCAGAAAACGGGCTTCCGGCGGAAAGGGCGGCGTCATCGGGAACCCCATGCTGGCCGGGTCCTTCCAGGCCCCGTAGAGCAGCAGGTCCATCAGAGAGAGCGCGATGTAGTTGAGCATGAGAGTCGCTATTATCTCGTTTACGTTCCATCGTCCCTTCAAAAAACCGGGAATCAGTCCCCACAGCCCTCCTGCGAGCACCGACGCGGCGAACATGCCAAAAAACATTCCCGCGGCGCCTCCGGCGCTCCCATAGCGGACGAAGGCCGCGGACGCCAGCGCCCCCATGACGAGCTGGCCCTCCGCCCCTATGTTCCATATCGTCATACGGAACGCCAGCAGGCAGGCGAGCCCCGTCATGGTGAGGGGTATCGACTTGACGAGGGTCTCGCTGAACCCGTAAGAACTGCCGAGAGCGCCCCGCAGTATTTCGTAATATGCCCTGAACGGGTTAACGCCCATCGCGGCCATGATAACCCCGCCCAGGACGAGGGCCAGCATTATCGAGGCCGCCGAAACCGCCGCGCTGAAGGCCGGCGTCACGGAAGTCCGCGGTTCCAGGCGCCACCCTCTCATACCGCTTTCTCCGCGGGAACCCCCGCCATCATGAGCCCTATCCACTCTTTCGACACGGCGTCCGGACGCTCGATCACGCCCATTATACGCCCCCGCGACATCACCATTATCCTGTCGCTCATATCGAGCAGCTCGTCCAGGTCCTCGGACACCAGAAGCACTCCCGCTCCTCTGTCCCGTTCCTCCGTCAGGCGTTCGTGGACGAACTCGGCCGCGCCCACGTCCAGCCCCCACACCGGATGCATGGCAAGTATCACGGACGGCGAGCCGGACAGTTCGCGGGCCAGCATCAGCTTTTGCAGGTTGCCCCCCGACAGCAGCCGGACGGGAGATTCCAGCGACAGGGTCTGCACGCCGTAGGAACCGACCAGTTCTCCCGTGAGGGCCGCTATGTACTCCCAGTCGATCAGCACCTTGCCGTAAGCGGCCGGTTTTCTCCAGTAACGTTTGAGGGCGACGTTTTCGCACAGGTTCATATTGGGGACCAGACCGACGCCCTTCCTGTCGATGGGTATGTAGCTGATCCCCAGTTCGATGAATTCCCTGGCGCCGAGCCCCGCGACGCTTCTTTCCCGCAGGATCATCTCTCCGGAGTCGGCCCTGCGAATACCGGCCAGGACCTCGCAGAGTTCGCCCTGGGAATTTCCCGCGACACCTGCGACGCCCAGTATCTCTTTCTCCCTTAGTTCGAAGGTGACGTCCGAAAGGGGCTTGGAATCCCCGCCGCCTTTCAGGTTTATTCCGCGGCAGGAGAGCACCGGGGGGCCGGGGGCTTCAGCCCGGCGTTTTGGGAAGTGTCTGAGTGCCCTGCCCACCATCATCTCCGCCAGAGTCTCCTTGTCCGCGTCCCGGGCAGCGATGGTACCGACCCGTTCGCCCCTGCGCAGCACCGTCATCCGGCCGGCGGCCGAGAGTATCTCGTCTATCTTGTGGGATATGAGGACTATGCCGTGCCCCGCCGCGGTCATCATCCGTACGGCGGCGAAGAAATCCCGCGCCTCCTGGGGGGTGAGGACGGAGGTCGGTTCGTCCAGTATGAGGACCTTCGTCCCCCTGTAAAGCATCTTCAAAATCTCGACCCTCTGCTGCTCCCCAATCGAAAGGGACGTCACCCTCGCCTCGGGGTCGACCGACAGGGCGTAGCGTTCCGACAGCTCTTTTATCTGGGATACGGTCCTGCGGCGGTCGAGAACGAAGGGGACGCCGTCCTGCCCCAGGATCATGTTTTCCCATACCGTGAGGACGGGCGCCAGCATGAAGTGCTGGTGTACCATGCCGATGCCGGCGGAGATGGCGTCGCGGGGGGACCTGAAGCTCACTTCGCGCCCCCCCGCGTATATCGTGCCCGCGTCCGGCGAGTAGATGCCGGCCAGGATGTTCATCAGCGTGGTCTTGCCGGCCCCGTTTTCGCCCAGAAGCGCGTGGACTTCGCCGCTTTCGAGGTCGAAATCCACTCCTTTGTTAGCGTACATTCCGAAAAAAATTTTATCGACGCCGCTCATGGAGACCAGCGGCGGGGAATGACCGGTCCGCAAAGCAAACTCCCCCGCATGAAAAGATGACAAACTTTAAAAAGTATACATGAAAAAACCGCCTTCTTCCAGCATGGGAATCCGCCCCGGCATATCGGGCGTCAGCCCGTGCAGGGG
>JAISWP010000225.1 GCA_031271065.1 Synergistaceae bacterium | reverse complement strand
GACGCCGAGCCCGGGAGCGTCGTCGAGATAACGGACGTGCTGATGCTCGGCAGAGACGACGGTCCCGTCATCGGCGCGCCGAAGGTGGACGGCGCCTCCGTGAAGCTCTCGGTACTGGGGCACGGCAAAGAGGATAAGGTAATAATATTCAAATACCGCAGAAAGAAGAACTACCGCAGATTCCGCGGACACAGGCAGAATTACACGGAAGTAAAGGTGGAGTCGATAAACGGCTAGGACTGAGGCCGGCCCGATACTGATCACGGTCCGGATGAAAGGCGGTTCTATACGTTCCGTAACGTCCCGGGGACATTCGGGATACGCCGAAAGCGGCGGGGATATAATCTGCGCCGGGGTATCGGCCGTAATGCAGACGCTGGAGACGGGGCTCAAAGACGTGCTTGGTGTGGAGACTGACACGGTGCGCGACCCAAAGACGCCCGTAATGAGTTTGGAATGGGACGGCGGCGGGTCCGAAGCGCAGATAATAGCTAAAACAGCCGCTAAGTCGCTTGAATCGATCGCCGACTCCTATCCGAAGTACGTGAAATATCGTGAAATAAGAGAATAATTCCGGGAGGACAGGTATCATGACGAGAATTTTCGACCTTCAGTTTTTCGCTCATAAAAAGGGACAGGGCAGCAGCTCGAACGGAAGGGACAGCAACCCCCAGTATCTGGGAGTCAAAAGGGGCGACGGCTCGCTGGTGACGGCGGGAACTATCATAGTCCGTCAGCGCGGCACTAAATTCCATCCGGGACGCAATGTCGGAAGGGGAAAGGACGATACGCTCTACGCCTTAGCGGGCGGGCGCGTCTCCTTCATCACGAAGGCGAACCGCAGGTTTGTGACCATACTGGCGGAAGAAGCCCTGGCCTGAGAACGGAGCAATGAGGCCTCGGACAAGTTTTTCGAAGGGAGCCTGCGCTTCGGGCTCCCTTTTCACTTTTTTCAAGGCGGATATTTTATCCGCGGGCAAGCTGTACGGAGAGACGCGATGAAGTTTGTCGACGAACTGACTATATCGGTCCGAGGGGGCGCCGGGGGCAGCGGCTGCATGAGTTTCCGGCGGGAGAAATTCCGTCCCAACGGCGGTCCTGACGGAGGCAGCGGCGGGCGCGGCGGAGATGTCGTGCTGAAAGCCGTCCGGGGCCTGCAGACCCTCGCCGATTTCGAGCTGCGCAGGCGTTTCGCCGCGGAAAACGGCGGACACGGGGAAGGCGGCGACAGGAACGGAAGGGCGGGGAGGACAGTCACCCTCCACGTCCCGTGCGGGACTGTGGTCTATGACGCCGAGGACGGGACGGGGGCCGCCGATCTGACGGAAGAGGGCGATACATACCTGGCCGCTATGGGGGGGCGCGGCGGACGCGGAAACCGCGTGTTCGCGTCGTCCCTGCGAAGAGCCCCGAGGTTCTCCGAAAAGGGCGAGATGGGGGAAGAGCGCGGCCTGCGGCTCGAACTCAAGCTCATAGCGGACATAGGGCTCCTGGGCCTCCCGAACGCCGGCAAGTCGAGCATCCTCGCCGCCGTCTCGGGGGCCGCGCCTAAAATAGCGGACTACCCCTTCACCACCCTCTCCCCGAATCTCGGGGTGATGAAAACCGACGTCGACTCCATAGTCCTGGCGGATATACCGGGACTCATAGAGGGCGCCAGTGACAACCGGGGGCTCGGCATATCGTTTCTGAGGCATGTCGAGCGGACCAGGCTCCTGCTCCACGTGCTGGACATATCGTCCGAAGACCCGAGCGGGACAGAACGGGACTGGCGGACTGTCCGGGAGGAGATGGAGCGCTATGACCCGGCGCTGGGAAGCAGGCCCTGCATAGCCGTGGGAAATAAATCGGACCTCTGCCGCGGCGAAAAAGTCAAAGAAGAACTGTCGGAGTATTTCTCGCGCGCGGGGGTGGAGTTTTTGATCGTAAGCGCGCTCACAGGGGAGAATATACCCCTCCTGGCGAAAAGGATCGTGGAATTTTCACGAGAGCATCCCCGTCCAAAGAGCGAAGTCCGCTTTTTCGCGGAAATGCGCAGCATAGATATCGGAAGCGTCCCAAAGAGGCGCTCCAAGCGCGCGGTACAGATAGTGCCGCTCCCGGACGGGGGTTTTCGCATCCTTCACCCGCAGCTCGAACACGCGGCGGAGAGGTACGACCTGACCCAGGAGGAAAACGCCGCCAGGTTCACGCGGCTCCTGCGTAAACACCGGATCGAGGAACTGCTTGAAGCGGCGGGAGCGGCAGCCGGTTCTCCGGTCTCCATCGGCAGGGCCGACTTCGATTTTTACCCGGACAGATATGAGCGGTGAAAAAATCGGGATAATGGGGGGGACGTTCGACCCGGTCCACTACGGACACCTGTTCGCCGCGGAACAGGCGCGGGTAGTGCTGTCTCTCGGCATGGTGGTATTCGTCCCTTCCGGAACGCCCCCCCATAAAAGCTACCCCATGATGGCCTCCGCCGAGGACAGATACGCCATGACCGAGCTCGCCATACGGGGGAACGATCACTTTGCGATATCCCGGGCGGAGACCGACAGGCCGGAGGCGAGCTACACAGCGGACACGCTGGAATATTTCAGGCGTGAGAACCCCGGCGCGGAGCTGTTTCTGATCACGGGGGCCGACGCCGCTCTGGATATCCCGAACTGGCACGAACCTGACAGAATATTGTCCCTGTGCAGAGTGGCGGTTGCTGCGCGTCCGGGCTATGTTCGTGATAAAATAACGGAGTTGAGTGAGGCGGCAGGAGATTCGCTGATTGTGCTCGATACGGGGCTCATCGACGTCTCCGCCACGGAAATAAGGGAGCTTGCGGCGGGAAACGGTTCTATACGGTATATGACGCCGGATTCGGTCTGTCGTTATATTGCGGAGAAAAAACTCTACTCCTGCACGGGGGCTTAAAAATGTTCAAGTGGAAAAATATCGCGCTTTTTCTTTTGCTCGCATCTTTCTCGTTCGGAGTGGGAGTTCGCTTCAGATTCAACCAGATAGACACAAACCCAAAGCCCGACCGGTCTCCCGGCGGCATCGAGTCCGAGACCCCCGAGGGCGGGACCGGAGATGGGCTCGTCGTCCCTGAAAAACTCGATATAGGCGGCCGGATCAATATTCTCATCCTCGGCGAGGACAACGTGGACGGTTCCAGGCGATCCGACACTATAATGGTGGCGGCTTTGGACATAGACGGCAGAAACATAAGGGTGCTGTCCATACCCAGGGATACGAGGGTATTCGTGCCGGGATACGGGAATCAGAAGCTGAATCACGCCTATGCCTACGGCAGATCGGAGCTCGTCCGGGCCACGCTCGAACGTTTCCTCGGCATTCCGATCCACTACTATGTCAAGGTGGATTACGACAATTTCCCGAAACTGGTCGACATGCTCGGCGGCGTCGATATCTTTGTCGGCAGACCGATGCAGTACACCGACAGGCGCGGACACCTCGAGATCAACATCCCGGAGGGAAAGCAGAGAATGAACGGGGATACCGCCCTGAAATACGTCAGATTCAGGAAGGACGCCCTGGGGGACATAGGCCGCGTGCAGCGGCAGCAGCAATTCATGAAGGCTATGATCCACAGGATGTACGAGACGGAAAACCTCGTCCGTTTCAGCTCTATAGTGGATGAGATAAAAAATACGATAGTGACGGACATCAGCCCCAGCACCATACTGCAGCTGGGTTTTTTTGTCAGGAAGCTGGACAGGGAGACCGACAGGATGTTTTTCATGATGCTTCCGGGGACCGCTTCCATAATCGACGGACTGAGCTATTGGGTCTCGGACCGCAATGAGGTGGAATCCTTCCTGGTCGCGGATACCGACCAGCTCAGAGAGATGGTCAGACTGGCCCGGAATCAGAGAAACACGCTCTCGGCCGTCACTCCGGCCAGCGATTTTCAGCCGGACGCTCCGGAAGGAGCCGCGAAGCCCGACATGACAAACGCGGCCGAGGCCGCTCCGTCGCCTCAGAGCGTTCTGCAGATAGTGGCGAGCATACCGGAGCCTGTCGCCGTCTTAAACGGCACAGGCAGGAACGGAATGGGGCAGTCGGTGGCGGCCCATCTTCAGAAGATGGGCGTGGAAGTCGCCCACGTGGGCAACGCCAAACACTTCGACTACAGGAGCAGCATGATCGTATACCCCGAAAAATGGTCTGAAAACGACCGCATGGCGGCGTCCCTGCTCTCACAGCTCTGCGGCATCAGCTCATCGCTGACCCGCGCGAACAATCAGGCGGCGTATCCGTCCCTGATAGTGGGACACGATTACGAAACCCTGGTGAAACGTCTGGAAAACAGTTATACTCAGATGCAATGACAGATTGGAGGAGTGCTATCAGCTTATGACGACAGAAGAAAACAAAACGCCGGACCCGGGGGAGTTTATGCCGGTAATAGAGGCGCTGCGGCAGAAGCACGCCCTGGACGTCGATTTTATAGACCTGCGGGATGTCTCTGGTTTCGCGGACGCCTTTATCATAGCCACGTCGCGGTCTGAAATCAACGCGGGGGCTCTGATGGACGCGGCGGCCGAGGCGCTCGACATGATGGGCCTGAGCTATAAGATCGAAGGGGAGGGGAGTTCGCGCTGGAGGCTGATCGACGCCGGCAGCGCGATAGTGCATATATTCAGCAGGGCCGGCCGGGAGTTCTATAACCTCGAACGCCTGTGGGGAGACGCTCCATCTATCAGATTCAGCGACGAGGACTGACATATCGAAAGGGGCGCACCTCACGGCGCCGTGCCGGCTGCTGTATCCTCTGCGGGAGTGTGATGACCTGAGTGACGCGCTTTCTGGCTGACCGCCTCATCTCCATAATTTTAACTATGGCTGCCGTTATAACGATCACTTTTTTCATGATGCACTCGGTCCCGGGAGGCCCCTTCGCCCGGGACAAGGAAGCCCCTCCGGAGGTGATCAGGGCCCTGGAGGCCAAATATCACCTGGATGAGCCTCTTTACGCGCAATACGCGAGGTACGTCAGGGGGCTTCTTGCCGGCGATCTCGGCCCGAGTTTTCAGAAAATCGGGGTGTCAGTAAACGACGTGATAAAGCAGAGCATACCCCCTTCGTTCAGGCTGGGCTGCGTGACGATATTTTTCGTCCTGCTGCTGGGGATACCAGCCGGTATTCTCTCGGCGGCGAGGCGGGACTATATGCCGGATTACGTCATACGCTTCCTGTCCACGCTGGGACAGACCATCCCCAGTTTCGTGCTCGCCACGCTGCTGCTTTACATATTCAGCACTAAACTGCGCGTACTGCCCACGTTCGGCCTCAAGACATGGAAGCACTACGTGCTGCCCGGAATAGCCCTCGGCGGCTACTCGCTCTCTTTCGTGACGAGGCTCGTCCGTTCCAGTATGCTGGAAGCCCTGGGGCAGGACTATATCAGGACGGCCAGGGCCAAGGGAGTCCCCGAGTTTCAGGTGTTCTTCAAACACGCGCTGCGCAATTCCCTCATACCGGTGGTCACCTATGTGGGGCCGCTGATTGCGACGATAGTGACCGGATCTTTCGTTGTCGAGAGAGTCTTTGCCATACCGGGCATGGGCAAATTCTTCGTGGACAGCATCACAAACAGGGACTATACGGTGCTGATGGGACTCACCATACTGGACGCCGCTCTCCTCTGCGCGGCGGTGCTGGCGGTCGACATGCTCTACGGCCTGATAGACCCGCGCATCAAGTCCGAGAGGTAGGGGCAGTGCCGGACCTGAAAGACGCGGCTTTGTGGGAGAAGGTCCCGCTCGAACGTGCGGACGAGACTATATCCAGACCCAGCCTCACATACGCCCAGGACGCGTGGAGGCGTTTCAGGCGCAATCCAGCCGCGATGTCCGGACTCCTGATCGTGACGGTAATTCTCCTCCTGGCGCTTCTGGGTCCGGCGCTCTCCTCGCACACATACATGGAGCAGGACCTCTCCAGGGCCAACGAGCCGCCGAGCGCGGACTATATCTTCGGCACCGATAATCTGGGAAGAGACGTATTCGTCCGGGTCATGACGGGAGGGCGCATATCCCTCCTGGTGAGTTTGATAGCTACAGCGGTGAGCTGCGTGATAGGGATACTGTACGGCGGTTTTGCCGGTTACGCCGGCGGACGGACCGACAACGTAATGATGAGGATAGTTGACATAATCTGGACCATCCCGCTGATGCTTTACGCGATACTCCTGATGGTATGGCTCGGGACTGGGCTGCACAATATACTGATAGCCATAGCGCTCGTATATTGGGTGAACATGGCCCGCATAGTGAGAGGTCAGGTCATGAACCTCAAGGAGCGGGAGTTCGTGCTGGCCGCTCTGGTGCAGGGGGCCGGGACCTGGCGCATACTGACGAGGCACCTGCTTCCGAATTCCATGGGGCCGATACTTGTTACGGCCACGATGATGATACCGGGCGCGGTGTTCACGGAATCCTTTCTCAGTTTTATCGGGCTCGGGATCTCGGCGCCCCTGGCGTCCTGGGGATCTTTGTGTTCGGATGCCCTGGGAGGGCTGAGATCGTACCCGTATCAGCTCTTCTTCCCGGCGTTTTTTATATGCGCCGCCATGCTGGGTTTCAATTTCGCGGGGGACGGTCTCCGAGACGCCCTCGACCCCAAACTGAGGAGATACCACCGGTGTCCGGCCGTCTCTTGGAAGTGCGAGACCTGCACGTATCGTTTTTCACGCAAGTG
>JAISWP010000164.1 GCA_031271065.1 Synergistaceae bacterium | reverse complement strand
CGTGCCGGTTTACTGGGAGGGCGTGGGCGTGAGGGAACCCGAACGCGAGCGCGGCGGAAAAACCGAGCGCTACACATGGACTATCCTCAACGAACCGGCGTGGGAGCAGGGCCGGACTGGATTGATTGATTCGTGGAAACCGGCTCTCGCGTTCAGCTTAGATCACGGACAGTTAGCGAACCTCAAAAAATTGCGCGAACTCGAAAATCCCGCGTATGCCCCGAAAATCCCGCTTTCTGTCGCGTCCGTGAAGTCGGACATTAAAAGAACGCTGCAAAATATAGCCGGATACATGTCGTCCCGATCGATATCGCCGGCGGAGGGAACCGACAGGGTGAGACATCACGACGTCATAGGGCCCGACGGCCCGTGGACGGGATGGGAGCAGGTCTTGATCGCGGCGCGGTGGATGTCGTCGCTCGGCTTTGAGACCGACGTGTACTGGATTCAGCATATCCCTTCCGGCACTGACGGCCCGGCCTCGCCGGCGATATGGAGAGAGCCCGTTCTGAGGGCGCGCGGCGGAAACGGGGATGATTTTTATTTCAAATCCGGCCAGACCGGAAACCCGGGCAAACTTCATTCCTCCCTCTACGGAGAAGTCCTTTACAAGGCGGGAAACAGCGGCGCGGAACGGATCACTCTGCCCAGAGGCGCCGCTGCCGACCATGTTTTGAGCCAGAATTGGAAAATCTCGGTAGACGAGAGGGGGATCGCTTCGGGGACTGTCGATATAATTTTCACCGGCGCGTGGATGGACGTCTTCTCCGTCGCCGCGGCTGATACCGGCGTCATGCGGGGGATGAATTTCAACATTCCGGGGATAACTTTTGAGGAAAAATCGTCAAAAAATATATCCAACGGCCGCCGTGTATCATACACGGTTCAGGCTGCGCCCGGCATAGCGGCGCAGGGCAGCCTGCTTTTAAAACTCATGGGCGGCCTGCCCGTTTGTTTCGGGGAGATCCCCATGGACGGCTCGGCATATTCCTTCAGATTTCCTTTTGTATTTGAGATTAACGCCTCGATCACCACGCCCAGGGGATATAAGGCGCTGTCGATGCCCGGAAAAATTTCCATGGGCGACCCCGGCGCGATGGTCGAACAATCGTCGGTGCACTGGCCCAAAAGAAGGCTAGTGGAAAGCTCGTGCCGCTGGACGATGAGATCTGTCAAATTCGACGAGTATCAATCCGCCAGAATAGCGGAACAGTTGGCGGTGGTCTCGGCTTGGCCCGACACCGCGATACCGCTCAGAAAATGAATGCGGAGGTAGGTTTGAGATGAGCACCGATAAGGAAAAAATTGCCTCGGCGGTGAGCGCCGCCCTGAAAAACGAGGCGCTGAAATCCGGGGTTTCGCTTCCTGCTGATTTCGACGTGTTCATGGAGCGGCCGAAAATCGCCTCGCGGGGCGAATGGGCGACGAACGCGGCCATGAAATTCGCAAGACAGTTCGGCCTCGCTCCCATGGAACTCGCCGGCAGATTGGCCGTTTCCATGGACAAGGCCGGGATAATCGAGGAGGTCGAGGCGATCGCGCCGGGTTTTCTCAATTTCACCCTCGCCAGGAGTTGGATCGGTGAGACGATAAAGGCCGCCGTGGAGAAGGGCGAAACGTATGGCTCCAACGATCTTGGGCGCGGGCGCCGCGTGCAGGTGGAATTCGTCAGCGCCAACCCGACGGGGCCAATTCACCTGGGACACGGGCGGGGCGGAGTCGTGGGGGATGTCCTGTCCTCGATACTGGCTTTCTCTGGATGGGAGGTCGAGCGGGAATACTACGTCAACGACGCCGGCCTCCAGATGGAAAATCTGGGACGCTCGACGCAGTCGCGATACTTTGCCTCATGGGGCCGCGGGGACGAAGCGCCCTTCCCCGAAGACGGCTATCCCGGAGATTATATCGACGACATCGCTCGCGTCATATCACAAGAGTACGGGGATTCCCTTCTCTCGCGCCCGCTTGATGAGACTCTGCCGATCTTTCGCGGCAGGACGTGTGAAGTGGTGCTTGGGATGATAAAGCGCGATTTGTCCGATTTCGGGATAAATTTCGACGTCTGGTTCTCCGAAAGATCGCTCTACGCGGACGACCTCGCGGATCGGACGATCGCCCTGCTCAAGCGTAACGGGTACGCTTACGACGGCGACGGCGCGGTATGGTTCAAGGCGACGGCTTTCGGAGACGACAAGGACCGCGTCATGGTAAGAAACAACGGCGTTCCCACCTACTTCACGTCGGACACGGCGTATCTGCTGAATAAATATGAGAGAAAGTTCGACCTTCTCATTTATATATGGGGCGCCGACCACCACGGATACGTCCCGAGGATTCGTTCCGTCAACAAGGCTCTTGGGAGAGGGGACGACAGCCTCGAATTTCTTCTCATCCAGTTCGTGAGCCTGCTCCGCGACGGGGAGCCGGTATCCATGTCGAAGCGGGCGGGCACCTTCGTCACGCTTCGCGAGGTGATGGACGAGGTGGGCAGGGACGCCGCGAGATTCTCCTTCGTGAACAGAAAATGCGACTCCCATCTGGAGTTCGACCTTGAGGTCGCGAAGCGCACATCGTCCGAAAATCCTGTCTATTATGTGCAATACGCACACGCTCGAATCAGCAGTATATTGCGCGAGGCCGCGCTTCGCGGCATTGAGCTTCCAAATATCGG
>JAISWP010000137.1 GCA_031271065.1 Synergistaceae bacterium | reverse complement strand
GAGTTCGCGGAGTGCGCTGAAGAGTCCGCGGGCGTACTCCTCCGGCGAGTCGAAAATTATCGCTTTGACCGCTCCGTCAGGGGGGCGTCTCTGCCCCAGGTAGCACCATCCGTCCAGCGCGCCGGAGAATATATCGTACCCCTGGGTCTCCCAGAGTCTCATCGCCACCGAGGGGGCGTAGTGTCTGTGCCTGGTCCCGGGAGACCTGCGTCCGTCGGCGTGAGCGCCGTCCGGCGCCACGTCCGCTATACGTTCGAGCATCTCGCGGGTGACTCCTCCGGGGCGCAGTATCACCACGCCGTCCTCGGTGGCGTCGATGACGGTGGATTCGACTCCGATAGCGGTCACGCCCCCGTCTATTATCATGTCCACCATGTCTTTCAGGTCGCTCCACACCGCTTCGGCGGTGGTAGGGCTGGGCCGGCCGCTCCTGTTCGCCGACGGCGCGGCGATCGGAAGCCCCGTCCTGCCGATCAGATCCAGAGCGATGGCGTTCATGGGCACGCGCAGCGCTACGGTGTCCAGATTGGCTCTCGTGACCAGAGGTACATTATCCCGGGAGTAAAGGACGACGGTCAGCGGCCCCGGCCAGAAATGCTGCATGAGAAGTTCCGCCGGAGGATTGATATCCCCGTAACGGGACGCCTCCCTGATGTTCGGCACGTGCAGTATCATAGGGTTGTCCTGCGGCCGGCCCTTCGCCTCGAATATCCTTCGGACCGCTCTTTCATCCAGCGCGTTCGCCCCAAGACCGTAGACCGTCTCGGTGGGAAACGCCACCAGACCGCCATTTTTTATTATCTCAGCCGCCATTGCTATATTCTCGCGGGAGGGCGGGTATATTCTCGTGTTTTCGCGGCGCGAAGTCTCGGACAAAGCTCTTATCCCCTTTAAAACGCAATCCCGAGCGAGCTCAGCGTCTTTCGCCGGAACTCGCCGTATCTCCCCTCTATTATCGACCGTCTCGCGTCTTTCATCAGGCTCAGGAGAAAATAAAGGTTGTGCAGGCTGCAGAGTCTCGCCGCCAGAATTTCCCCTGACCTGTAAAGGTGTCTTATGTAGGCCCTCGTGAAATTTCTGCAGGCGTAACAGCCGCATTGTTCGTCGATAGGTGTGAAATCCCGTTCGAAACGAGCGTTTTTTATGTTGAACCTGCCGGTTTTCGTCAGCAGATTACCGTTGCGGCCGTTGCGCGTCGGAAGCACGCAGTCGAACATATCGACGCCGCGGGCGACTCCTTCCGTGAGGTTTTCCGGCATCCCCACCCCCATCAGATACCTGGGTTTGTCCTGAGGCAGCGTCCTGTCCGTGACGCCGAGAATTTCGTACATTTCCTCGTGGGTCTCTCCGACCGAAAGCCCTCCGATGGCGTATCCGTCGAATCCGGCGCCGGCCAGGCGCTTTGAACACTCCTCGCGCTGATCCGAGTAAAGCGCGCCCTGCACTATGCCGAACAGCGCCTGATTTTGTATCTCGTTTGTCCTGAAATACTCCCGGCATCGCAGAGCCCACGCCAGCGTCCGCTCCATGGCCCTTCTGGACGCATCCTCGGCGCATGGGAGTTTGACACATTCGTCGAAGCACATCGCAATATCGCTGCACAGGCTTCTTTGAATCTCCATCGACAGCTCAGGCGTCATGAAATGCCTGCTTCCGTCGATATGAGAGCGGAACTCCACTCCATCCTCTGTTATCTTTCGCAGTTCGGAGAGCGAAAAGACCTGAAACCCTCCGCTGTCCGTCAGGATGGGACGGCGCCAGGCCATGAAGCCGTGCAGTCCTCCCGCGGCCCCGATCACGTCCGTTCCCGGCCTCAGATAGAGATGATACGTGTTGCCCAGGATTATCTGAGCCCCAATGTCCTCCAGTTCCGCGGGGGACATAGCTTTCACCGCGGCCTGAGTGCCAACCGGCATGAATACCGGGGTCTCGATAACTCCGTGGGGGGTCTTAAGCTCTCCCGCTCTCGCCCTCCCGCACTCCGCAATTATTTTGAACTCGAACATCCGACCACCTGCGTCAATCGTCTATTATTTTAAATTATAACTTAACGCCGGGGCGGTATGGTATATAATTCAACGATGACATTACGGAGGTCGCGGCCGGATGGCGCGGCGCAGACAGCACGAGGTTTTATGAATTCGGAGACCGACGACATACTCTTCGGGGAATTGAAGATGCTTCAGCCGGACGAAGGGCGCGGCCCGCGCGTGAGCGTGGATACGGTGCTCCTGGCATACTATTCCCGCGTGCGGCCGGGCGGCCGCGTGCTGGAGATGGGGTGCGCCCACGGGGCGATCAGCCTGATATTGGCCAAGCGCTGTCCCGGGGCGAATTTCGACGCGTTCGACATAGACCCCGAACTGGTGTCTATGGCGCGGAAAAACGCGGAACTTAACGGGCTGTCCGGCAGAATATCGTTTTTCGTCTCCGACCTCCGGGAGCACAGGTCGAATTTCGCGCCTCAGTCATACGACGTCGTGGTGATGAATCCTCCCTACGACGAAGCGGGGACGAGCCGCCCGAGTCCGGACGAGGTGATGGCAAGAGCCATGCACGGCGCGTCCTGCACTCTGTCCGAGGTCGTGCTGTGCGCCAGATACCTGCTGCGCAACGGCGGCAGATTTTTCCTGGTCGTAAGGGCAAATAGGCTGGGCGAACTGTGCAGCCTCCTCTATTCGGGCAACGTGAAGCCGAAGAGGGTGCGGGCGGTGCATCCCAAGCCGGGAAGAAGGGCCTCTGTGGTGATAGTCGAGGCGGTCAGGGCGTCCGGCGACGGGCTGGCAGTGGAACCCCCTCTTTTCATATACGGCGAGGACGGCGAATACACTCCGTCCCTGCTTCAGGCTTACAGCCTAGCGGACTGACGCGGGATGCCTCTTTCGGTGGTTCCCACCCCTGTGGGCAACATGGGCGACATGACAATACGCGGGCTGGAAGCTCTCAGGGCGGCCGACACAATAGCCTGCGAGGATACGAGACGCACCTTGAAACTGCTGAATTTCTACGATATCCGGCGCCCTCTCCTTTCGTATCATAAGCACAACGAGAGAGCCCGCACGGAGGAGATCATGGGGCGGCTCGAACTGGGTGAGACCGTGGCGCTGGTCTCGGA
>JAISWP010000013.1 GCA_031271065.1 Synergistaceae bacterium | reverse complement strand
TGGGACGAACGGGTTTATCTCTCCTATCGTAAAATCCGAAATAATTTTAGCGGCGGCGGGGCTTTGCAGCCATTCCGCATATTTCTCCGCGTCCACCGCGCGGGTTCTCCTGAGACCTGAATTCTCCGCGAGGCAGGCGTAAGTGTCCCTGAAATGATCGGTCGGCGCGATCTTGACGAGCGCCGGTTCAAATCGCTCCGCCACCGTGTACTGCGCGAAAGATGCCTCTCCCACCAGCATGAAACCGCCTTCGTCGCCCGCTTGGAAGAGGGCGCTCAAATCGTCCCGCGATGTCTCCACATACCCCCGGTATGACGCCCTCTCCGCGACGCCCGCCGATTCACACAGCGCCGCCTCCGCGTCGCGGACTCTGTCGTCGGACAGGAGGGAAAAATAAAGACGATCCCCTTCGAATATCTTCCCGATCGCCGACGCGGCATCAAGACCGCTGAAGGCCGCAGCTTCCTCCGCGGGGCCCACGAGAATTATTCTCTCCCTCCACAGCGGGACGGGACGCTTCACCAGACCGCGCTTCATGATGGAGTCCGCGTAAGCTCCGTTTCCCGTGATGATGATGTCGAAATTCGCCATGACGGAGATATCCTCTAAATTTTTCAGATCCTCCGGCGTCTCCGATGGAAGGGTCGCCCATGACGGAGGTACGGTTCCGATTTCGCCGAGCGGCGCGTCGAATGACATCATCAGAAACTGCGCCGCGGGACGGTTGAAACATTCCGCGAAACGCACCCTTTTGTGACCCTCGGTTTCAGCAATCCCCGCCGCGAAAAGCCGCGTCACAAACACAAGAGATAAAACGCACGCAAGGATATTTGATTTCACGACATTCATCACCCCTCAAAAACCTCGCGCGCCGCCCGAACCCGCAAGAGGGCTAGCGCCCCGCCGGGTTTTGGGCGCCAATAGGCCCGGTGCCCCTGCGGGACTCCCCGAGGTTTTGATCCCGCGCTTTAACGCGTATTCTTTGCAGCGCGTTGTCGACTTTTTTTCTCTCGCATCCTAGTGTGAGAGCGGTGCCCGACACGCCTCCGCATTTCAGGTACGCCCCCAGGACATCCCTCTCGAACGGGCTTAGGGAGGAAAAAAACGCGAATACGGTTTCCCGGCGCTCGATTATCTCGTCGGGGGCGTCGGGAGGGCAGTCATCTAATTCCGAACGGAGCCGCTCGAAAATAAACTCGTCCCCGGCGGGGTACTCGCGTCCGTTGCGGCGAAGATACGAGATCATCCTGTTGCGGGCGCATACCCGTATATAACCGCGCACGCCGCCGCGCTCAGGGTCATACGATTCGAGCGCCCTCATGACGGCGATGACACCCTCCTGCACCAGGTCTTCCGCAGTGAAACTGTTGTCATACGACAGTTTCCGGGCTTCCCACTTCAATATCGGCATGAACGACGGCACGTCCATCTTCAGGATATCTTCCTCAAGAAAGCGCGCAGAAGCCGCTCCATCGAACGGGCAGCGCGCGTCATGCTGTCAAGCACTTCCTGATGATGAAGTTTTTCGGGCTTCACCCCCGCCGCGAAATTCGCCACACACGAGACGGCGGCAGCCCTTACGCTCATGTGGTTTGCCGTTAGCACCTCCGGAATGGTCGACATGCCCACGATATCCGCCCCCAAAACGCGGGCCATCCTTATCTCGGCGGGCGTCTCGAACGAAGGGCCGGAGAAAGCGATGTAAACGCCCCTGCGGATGGGAATTTTTTCCTCCATGGCGGCGGATTCGAGCATCTCCAAATATTCGCGGTCGTAAACGTAAGTCATATCGGGAAATCGCGGCCCCCATTTTTCATTGTTGCGCCCGACAAGAGGGTTTATGCCCATGAAATTGATATGGTCGTAAACAGCGACAAGGTCGCCCGGCTTATACCCCAGGTTGATGCCGCCCGACGCGTTTGTGGCGAACAGCGTGCTTATCCCGAGTTCACCCAGCACCCGTATCGGGAACGTCAGCTCCTCAACGGAATATCCCTCGTAATAGTGGACGCGGCCCTGCATCACGGCCACACTGACGTCCTCCAGCTCCCCAAAGACAAGACGCCCCGCGTGTCCCTGCGCGGTCGTCACGGGCCAATGGGGTATATCCGCGTAAGGTATGACGACGGGGTGTTCCACGGCATCCGCGATGCTCCCAAGCCCGGAGCCGAGGATAATCCCGACCCTCGGACGCGGCGCGGCCCTCTCTCCGATGAAAGTCAACGCCTCCGTCACATTCATTGCGCCGTAACCGCCTGCCGAATCGCCGTTCACTTGGTCAGTCATCACGGTCATCTCCCGCTCTTGGATGATAGTTGTCATATAAATCCCTCAGTTCCGTATCCAGATGCGCGTACTTTTCCGTAGTCGCGATCGACGAGTGTCCCAAAAGCTCCTGCAGCGTCCGCAAGTCCATGCCTCTCCTCTGAAGATGCGTCGCGAACGAATGTCTCAACACGTGGGGATGCAGCCTGTTTCTCGATATGCCCTCCCTGGAACCCCTTTTCCTCAGAATGTTCCACAGATCCTGCCTGTTCATTCGCCTGCCGTTTCTCGAAAGGAAGAGAAATCCTTCCGACACGTCGGGCGATGCGCACAGCTTGGGGCGAATTTCCGAGATATACTTCCCCACTTTTTCCTTGAGCGCCCCTACGTAAGGCAGCACGCGCTCCTTGCGTCCCTTCCCCTTTACGTACAGCAGCCCGCCCGATTCGTTTATGTCCGGCAATTTTATGGACACCAGCTCGCTGGCCCTGAGCCCGCAATCGTAAACCATCTCGATCATCGTCCTGTCGCGTCCGTCCAACGCCCCGTCATCGCGGCCCGTCTCGATGAGCCTGTTTATCTCGCCCTCGGTCATGACCTGGGGAAGCGTTTTCTCCTTCCGCGGGATCGGCACCTTCTCGACTGAATCCGTCCTGCCGTCGTATGCCAGAAATTTGGCGAAACTGGCCAGAGCCGCCGCTTTTCTGCTCTTCGTCGCCGCGGACATGCCCTCCGCCGCGAGGCGGGTCATGTACCTCAAGACTGCCTCTGCGCTCACCGGATAAAGTTTCTGTCCCGTCTCGCCGCAGAATTTTTTCCACGACGCAAGGTCGTTTCCATACGCCTTGACGGTGTTCGGACTGGCGTCGCGCTCGAAACGCATGTATTCGAGGAAACCCAGTATGGCTTCGTCGTCCGTTTTGGCGCGCGTCACATCTGCTTCGATGTCTTGTACAGCCACCAGTATACTCCGTACAGGCTTTTTGCGTCCCTTATCCCGCCCTCCTCGGCAAGCTTCGACACCGCTTCTTTCGAGAAAAACGACGGAACGATGAACTCGTCCTCGTCAAACGGCAGCTCGTCCAGCGTCAAGTCGGCGGCGTAGTACATTATCAGCAGCTCGTCGCTGAAACCGGGAGACGTGTAGAACTCCCCGATTTTCGATATCTTCCCCGGCTTCCATCCCGTTTCCTCGCGAAGCTCACGCTCGGCGGCGGCGGCGCAATCCTCGCCCGGCTCGACGATCCCCGCCGGAAGCTCTATCAGCACCTCTCCCGCCGGATATCTGAACTGGTTTATCAGCAGTATTTCGCCCCTGTCGTTCTCGGCGAGAACCACGACAGCCCTGTTATGCTCGACGACTTCCCTCGGCCTGATCCTGCCGCCCGGAAGTTTCACCCTGTCGACGCGCAGGTTCAATATCCTTCCATTATAAATGGTCTCGCTGGACACCTGCTCCTCTCTGAGTTCATCAGGATCAAAATTTCTTTCTTTCGTTCCGCTCATACCAAACGCTCCTCCGCACTTATCCGCAGTCCGTTCTTCCACGATTCCCCCGTCTGCGGTTTTCTGCCCTCCGGCAATACCGTAATCAGCTCCAAAAATCCCTCGCCGCAGGTCACGGAGGGCGCGCCTTTCCCCGGACGAAGGCTCCCCGCCTCGGCGCGCGGCGTTTCTCCATGCCCCGGACGAGCCGCCAATATCGTCAGCCTCCTGCCGGCGAGCGTCGTCCACGCTCCCGGTTTGGGCGACAGCGCGCGGACCCTATTGGCGATTTCCGCGGCCGTCCCGCTCCAGTCGATTCGTTCCTCGTCCGGCGTTATCTTGCGGGCGTATGTCGCCTCGCCGTCCTGCGGGACGAAGCTCCATGCCTCGATCGGATTTCGGGCGGCGAATTCGGCAAACATCCTGCCTCCCATCTCGGCGGCCCTGTCGCGCACCGACATGAAATTCTCCTCCGGCCCCACTTCGAGGCGCTCCCGCAGCAGCAATGGCCCCGCGTCCATCCTGCCGGAGAGTTTGAACACCGTGACGCCTATCTCGCCCGCCCCGTCCATCAGCGCCCTCTGTATCGGCGCCGCCCCCCTGTAAAGCGGCAGCGCGGACGGATGTATATTGAGGCACCCGACGCGTTCCGCCTCCGACAGCAGAGGCTCACGGATGAACTGGCCGAAGTCCGTCACGAAAATAAAATCCACGCCGAGATCGCGTTTCATCTCCATAACGCGAAGGTCTCCAGATGCGTCCTGCGACTCTATCAGCGGAACTTCGGCCATCGCGCCGGATATGAATTCGCCAAGTGGCGAGCGCGATATTTTTTTGCCCCTGCCCGCGGCCGTCGGCGGGGAAGTCACCGCAAACAGCGGCGTTTTCCAGCGAGCCAGCGTTTCGAGGCACTTGACCGCAAAATATCCTGTTCCCGCAAAAGCGTATTTCAGCGTTTCGTTCATCATCCGCGAGATTTTTTGCTCATTTTTTTGCGTATGAACGCGCGTTTCAACGCCGAGAGATTATCTATCAGAAGTTTGCCGTTGAGATGATCCGTCTCGTGTGAAAAGACCCTGGCGAGATATCCCTCCACGATTTCGTCATGGTGTTCGCCGCGTTCGTCGCGATATATAATCCTGATTTTGCTTGGGCGTG
>JAISWP010000208.1 GCA_031271065.1 Synergistaceae bacterium | reverse complement strand
CCGAGGCGGAGGCGAGCGTACACGGAACGACTCCCGATGAAGTGCATTTTCACGAGGTCGGAGCCGTGGACTCCATAATGGATATAACGGGGGCTATGCTGCTCATGGAGCGTCTGAGATGGCCGGAGGTCGTCTCCTCCCCGGTGAACGTGGGGTCCGGCACGGTCAGATGCGCCCACGGAATTCTTCCTGTGCCCGCGCCCGCGGCCGCCCTGCTCCTGGAAGGGCTGAAGATATTTTCCGAGGGCGAGCCTATGGAGCGGACGACGCCCACGGGCGCTCTGCTGCTCCGCGTCCTCGCCGGAAAGAAGGGTTTCCGTCCCATGCCCGAGGGCTCGATAGTGTGTTCCGGCATCGGCCTCGGAGGCAGGGACACGGAGGACAGGCCCAATATCCTGCGGGCGATGCTGCTCGAACCGAGCGAAAAGCCGGGGCGCTTCCTGCGTGATGCCCCCTCCCTGCTGGAGGCGAACATAGACGACATGAACCCGCAGGACTTTGCTTCGGTCGTCGAACGGCTGCTCGGGATTGGAGCCCTCGACGCGTGGAGCGAGAATATCATGATGAAAAAAGGGCGTCCCGCGTTGAAGCTGTGCTGCCTCGCGCGGGAAGAAGACACGGATAAGTGCGCGGAGACCATGATGAGAGAGACCACGACGATAGGGGTCCGCGTCATCCGGACCGCCAGGATGTTCATGCGGCGCGTGTCCGAAACGCGCCCGACGCCTCTCGGGGACGTCAGGTTCAAAACCGTATTCATAGGGAACGAGACAATTCGAAGCGTTCCGGAATACGAGGACGTTCTTAAAATAGCCAGGGAGAAAAATATGCCCCTCATCGATGTAAGACGCTCGTTATGCGGATATATGAACGAAATTGAGTGAGCATATGTAAGCGGTTTTGATTTTTTTCACAAAGTCTATTGATTTTGCATAGAATACGTGATACTCTGCACGAGTTGATTTTGCAATCATCTTATGCGGAGTTTTCGTTTTTCTTAGCCGTTATATTCGCGGATAAATCCGCTTAAATTCGGGAGGTCGAGAGAAATGAGTGAGCGCAAGGCGGACGTGATCGAAAAAGACAAAGGTTTGGGGCGCGTGAGGGATATTTTCGGTTCGCTTGTATTCGACAAGCGCGCGATGAAGGAGCATCTTCCCAAGAATGTCTATGCCGGCATCGAGGAAGCGATGGTCGGACGCAAGCCGATCGATCCGGGCGACGCCGACATAGTGGCAATGGCCATGAAGGAGTGGGCGATAGCGAACGGGGCCACTCACTGGGCGCACTGGTTCCACCCCCTCACCGAGATCACCGCGGAGAAGCACATGGCTTTCACTCTGCCATCCGACGACGGCACCCCGCTTGAGACGTTCAAAGGTTCCGATCTGATGCAGGGAGAACCTGACGCTTCGTCCTTCCCGTCGGCGGGAAGGCGCTCGACCTTCGAAGCGCGCGGCTACAGCGTGTGGGACATAAGCAGCAGCGCTTTTATCGTCAAGAGCAAAAGGGGCGGCACCCTCTGCATACCGTCCGTTTTCCTCTCGTATGACGGCACTCCTCTCGACCTCAAGACCGGGCTTCTGCGCTCCCTCGACTCTGTGGAGGCTCAGTCGCTGAAACTGCTGCGCCTTTTCGGACAGCGCGGCATAAAGTACGTCCGCATGACCGTCGGCGCGGAGCAGGAGTATTTCCTTCTCGACAGGCCCAGGGCCCAGAAGCGCCCCGACATCCGTTTCTGCGGAAGGACCATAATAGGAGCTCAGCCGGCCAAGGATCAGAAGCTCGATCACCATTATTTCGGCGCCATTCCCGCCCGGGTCCTCTCTTACATGGAGGATGTGGAGAGGGAACTGGCGGCGCTCGGCATCTCTCTTGCGACTCGCCACAACGAGGTCGCCCGCTGTCAGTTCGAATTTGCCCCTCTTTACGCCGAGGCGAATATAGCCTGCGACCAGAACCAGATAATAATGGAGACCATGCGCAAGAAGGCGCGCGAGCACGACCTGCGCCTGCTGTTCCATGAAAAGCCCTTCGACAGCATGAACGGCAGCGGCAAGCACCTCAACTTCTCGCTCATGGACAGCGAGGGGCGCAATCTGCTGAAGCCGTCGACGAATCAGCGCAAGAACGTCGTTTTCCTGACGTTTCTGACGGCACTGGTCTATGGGATATCCAGACACTTCGGTTTCCTGCACTCGGTGAACGCGACGCCGGGCAACATGTACCGTCTCGGCGGGCACGAGGCGCCGCCGGCGATTTTGAGCGTCTATCTCGGCGAAGCTCTGACCGCCATGTTCAGGGAGATAAAGTACGGTTCGCCGGAGTTCAGGAAGCGCCCCACAATGGATCTCGGGCTCGCCAAGCTCGCTCAGATCAACGCGTACGAGAGCGACCGCAACAGGACAAGCCCGGTGGCCTTCACCGGAGACAAGTTCGAGTTCCGCGTGCCGGGCGCTTCGCAGGCCTTAGCCCTGCCTGTGACGGCTCTTGCCACGATATGGAGCTGGGGTATCAGGAAAGTCACGTCCATGATGGAGAAGAAGGTCGAGAGCGGGGCCGATCCTCTCGACGCGGCGATCGAGGTCATAGGCGAGCTCATGAACGAAGCGCAGGACATCATCTTCGAGGGTGACGCGTATACCCCCGAGTGGAGGGCCGAGGCCGAAAAGAGAGGGCTCATCAAGTCTAAGACCACCCCCGAGGCCATAGACCTCATGCTCGAGCCGAGCACTGTCGAAATGCTGGAGGAGCTGGGGGTCTACAAGAAAAACGAAATAGAGAGCATCCGAGATATCCGGATGGAGTCGTTCTGCACCGCTATCGAGGTCGAATTGGCCCTTCTGGCCGATATGCTCTACGAGGGCGTTCTTCCGGCAATTTCGAAGCAGATCATTCTCGAGCGCGGTTCCCTGTCCGCCCTGGACGGCGAGAACTTCCCCGAGGGCGGGGACTGGAAGGATTTCATAAAGACTCTCGCGAAAGCTAAGGTCGAACTTCTGAAGGACGCCGAGAAACTGACGGAGACCAAGGCCAGGATATCTGACATGCCGGCCCGCGAACGGGCGCAGGCCATAGTGGACGAAGTCGTTCCTCTGATGGAGAGCATCAGGAAGAAGTGCGACGGAGCGGAGCGTTATATATCCGCCGACATCTGGCCGTACCCCATATACAGGAACCTGCTGTCTCTCTCTGTTTAGGGTCAAACCGCATGGAAGCGGAGCCGCGGATCCCGGACAGATCCGCGGCTCCGCCGATTTTTGCGGCGCAGCCGGTTATTTTTTAGCAACTCATGTTCATGTTGTCCCGTTTTTGTATCTTTTGTTCGGTATCTAGGCAAAAAGGCCCAGGCGCTTTAAATAATTTGAACACTGCGCCCTTTCAAGCGTCATTATTTCCCATAAGGCTCATATCGCCTGACATTTGCCCAGATTGCGCCGTTTGACTGTAGGTGCGGATTGGGTTAATATTTCCATGGTGAAATCATGCGCTGAACCGTATAGCCTCAGGCGTTTATGGTTCACTTTTGGAGTTCGTGGATTTAGGAGAGTGGGGAGCGATAGATGCGGAAACGAGGTGATAAATAGTGGTTTTTACTGATGCGTTTGATAATTTAACCGCTACTATCAGCCAGCCAGCCAGCCAGCCAGCCAGCCAGCCAGCCAGCCAGCCAGCCAGCCAGCCAGCCAGCCATATAAGTCGCTGTGCCGGTGCCTTGAGCGTTTCTTGTGCCGCAGATGCACAGGTCCCAGGATTTTCCTGAATTTTTCCGCCGCGGTTTGCCGAAAATTTTTCACTTCGAAGGGTCCTCATCGTCGCGCCTCGAGGTTTTCAAAGGCGTGCTCTTTTTTTTCAAAATTTCCAGCGCGGGTCGGGCGTGCCGCGGGAGCGCGTCACAGAGACGAGGACCCGATCGGGGTGGTCCCATAACTATGGGGTCTTTACGCGGTGTCTGCGGAGTATTTGACGGGTTGGAGCGTTTCCGGCGCACCGGGGGACAAGTACCTCGGGGCTGTTTTAAGGAGACGGTTTTGGATGCCGAGGTCAGTGCGGACAGGTTACGAGCAGCGGCCGCCTTTGGAAAGAGGTTATGATTTCGCTGCCTGCCGCGTCGATCGGACATTTTTTGAAGGCAGCTCCTGATATTGGCTGTAGTTTTGATTCCAGATCAAACCTGCAGCGCCTCGCACTCCGCTTTTAAGCCGAAAAAGAGTCTTTGGTCTGAAAACGGAGGATCATCGCCGGGACGCTCTTTCGGGAGGGATGGGAATGATTATTGTGATTTCGAAATTCAGAACCAGGCCTGGCTGCAGGGATAAGGTCGTCTCGCTGTCGCGTCCCTGCGCCGAAGCGACCAGGAATGAAGACGGCTGCATATCGTACGAACTTACCGCGTCTTCCGACGACGACGTCACGCTCGTATTCGTGGAGCGATGGAGGGACAAGGCCGCTCTGGCGTCCCATCTGCGGAGCGAACATCTGAACAGATTCAGGGAGGATAGGGCCCTGTTCGCCGAAGGGACGGGCGATTTATCCCTTTACGGAGCGACGCCCGTTCAGCTGTAATTTATAACGTGTTTTTCCGCTGCCTGGTTTTGATCGTGTACATTGCCAGGTTTTAGGTAATCTTCAATGCCTTTGACGGGTTTCCCCGCGGCTGCTGCGATAGTTCAAGGGGCCGGAATCAAGGTTATAGATGACCAGAACATGGACGTGCCGGGCGCATGGAGGGAATGGAATATGCCCGCGATTGAAAGAATAAAAATAAAAATCCGCCCCGGAAGTTGACTTTTTTCTATAATATGGTATCATCTCACATTGCTCGACGTTAAACTTATTAATTCGTAAAGACGTCAGGGTATTTATTTCGCAGCACCTAAAACATCGATCCTTTTGACGGCCCTCGTACATTCCGACCGTGTCCGCGCTCCGAATTCAAGGGTTTTTGTAGGTGATGCGGACATTGGGAGGTCCAAATGACAATAGGTATAGCAAGAGAGACAAATGAGATAACATCTCACTTCGAGGACTATGGCCTGAGGCCGGAACTGCTCCGCGCCATAGCCCGCAAAGGTTTTGAGGCGCCGATGCCGGTCCAGTCGCGCATTCTCGAGGACGAAACGCTGACGGACGGCGATCTGATCGTTCAGGCGCGGACCGGTTCCGGAAAGACCCTCGCTTTCGCCATTCCCATCTGCAACACAATGGAGAAAAATCAGTCGTCGCCCCAGGTGCTGGTGCTCTCTCCCACGAGAGAGCTCGCCCAGCAGACGGCGCGGGAATTCTCGTGGCTCGGCGCCGACCTCGGAGTGCGTGTCGCGGCTCTCGTCGGAGGGCTGGACATGGAGCGTCAGATACGCTCGCTGAAAGACGGCGCCGCGGTGGTGGTCGGCACTCCCGGCCGAGTGCTGGATCATATCAGGAGGGGGTCCTTCGTCACGGGGGGCGTCAGGGTATTGGTGCTTGACGAGGGAGATCACATGCTGGACATGGGTTTCCGGGACGAACTGGAAGCCATCATGAGCGGTATGGATAACCTGGACAAGACGTGGCTCTTTTCAGCCACAATGCCCCCCGAGGTGACTTCGCTGGCGAGGCGTTATCTCGACGCCCCCCGCAAGATTTCGCTGGTTTCTGATATAGCCTGCCACGACGACATCATGCAGAAGGCGTAT
>JAISWP010000159.1 GCA_031271065.1 Synergistaceae bacterium | reverse complement strand
CAGAAAAGCCAGGGCTGACTGAGGTTCAAAGCCGAATCTCTTGAGCCGCAGCAGGTTTCTTATGTTCTCGGAGTCCACGCGGGCTTTTACCCATTTCAGCGCCCCCGGCTCTCCCAGGTCCGCCGCCGTTTTCAGCATCTGGGCGAACAGCGCCCCGTCCGCTATTCTTTCGACCTCCACCATGTCTCCCGTCTTCTCCCAGAGCGCGAAGCAGTCGGGTATCAAGGCGGAGAGCCCGTACGGCAGGAACCGGTATTCCTCGGACTCGACACTGGCGATCAGAGTGTCGCCCGGGATCGTGCCCAGATCAGTCAGCAGATCCCAGCGTTTTTTTCCGCCGCTTTTGGAGCAGACAGCGCTTTTGATGAGAACCTTCACGTTGTGAAAGTCGTATTGCAGGCGGCACAGATCCACCAGTTCCTTCTTAGGAACGAAACTCCTGAGTTCGAGGTACGTCGAAAGCAGCTCGGCCTCCAGCGCGGCGTCGCAGCGTTCCCCGGCGCCAGAGTCCGCGAGGCTTCTGCCGTATACAGTCTCGCCCAGGACCTTCAGCGCCCCGGCGAGATCCGCCGCGTCGAGCATCCTCCGGAAAATTTCGGCGTCGAGCAATAGGCTCTCCATAGCCCTGATACGCGCCACAGCATAGCCGTAACCTTTTCCGCGGGACATCAGATCATCTCCCGTCAAGCCTGGAAGAGCCGCTTCACTACCTCGGCTTCCAGACTCTCCTGCGCGACGCGCATCAGCATCTCCCAGGAGCAGTTGACACATATCCGGCCGCGGCTGAGAACGAACCCTCCCGAAAAATCTCCGCGGTTTTCCGAGATTTTTATGTCTTTTCTGTTTCTGGAGTTGAATTCATCCAGCCACTCCTGGTCAATATGCTTCTCCCGGGAAGAAATTTCAAGCGTCTCCTCCCCTCCGGCGGAAGCCTCCTTCAGGAGTTTCCCGCAGAAGGCGAGATACTCGCCGCGCCCCAGATTCCCAAGCCGCTCCAGAGCCGCGTCAAAAACGTCCTGAATCAGCTTCCTTCGGATGCCGAGGTGAATATTACCGATATCCAGCCTCGCCACTATTTCGCGCCTTTTGAAAATCTCCGGACGCTCCTTCTCGAAGCGGGACTCGGCGGCCGCGTTTATTTCGCCGGCTTCCCGCCCGGTCTCTTTTTGTATTTCCTCCTCGCGGACCCGAGCGGCGGCCAGAATACTTTCAGCCTCGTTCCTGGCGTCTTGTTCTATTTTTTCCGTTATCTGGGCCAGAGACATGGTATCACTCCCCGTCCGGTTTCTATACTTTTATACCCGTCAGCATCAAAAGACTGATGAGCAGCCCCAAAACGGCGTAGGTCTCGCACATGGCGGGGAGAATAGTCGCTTTGCCGAGCTGATCCGGGCGTTTGGATATCATGAGGATCGACGCGGCTGACGACCTGCCCTGCCATACCGCGGAGTAAAACCCGGTGATTGCTATGGGGAGACATGCGCACCCGATGGCGAGCCCCTGCCACACTGTTACGGTCACGTCCGCGCCGCCGATGATGCCGACCTTCATCAGAGCGTATATCGCCACGAGGAACCCGTATATGCCCTGCGTGCCGGGAAGGGCGAGAAGTATGAGAGATTTGGCGAACTTCCCGGGATCCTCGGTCATGATGCCCGCGGCGGCTTCGTTGGCGATGCCTATGCCCCACGCCGATCCGATTCCCGCAAACCCGGCCGCGAGCGCCGCCCCAAGAACCACCAGCGCGGGACCGAGCTCTTTCGCCATTGCAGCTGCTATGCTTTCCATTATAATGAAATCCTCCTTGTAAAACTATAATATTTTTGGGTCATACCCGTCAGCCGGATACCTTCACATACCGGGTCAAAACGGACAGAGGCGTGAACTCCACCCCGTCCGCGCTGTGGAACTTGCCGAAGAACTCCACGTACTGGAGCCTCAGTGTGTGGACAAATGCCCCGAGGACATTGATCGCCAGGCTGAACGTGTGTCCCACCAGGAATATGAGAACGCCCAGCGGGATTCCAGCGTATGGAACCGCGGAGACCAGGTTAGCCAGGAGATTGACCACGACGCCGATGGCCCCCGAACAGAGCCCCAGCGCCAGAAGCCTGCTGTAGCTCAGAACGTCCCCCAGGTAGCCGGAAACGTTGTAAAGACTCAGCAAACCGGAGAAAAACTTTCCGAATATGTTCCCCTTCTCTCTCCCCTGGGTCGCCACCAAAGTCACCGCGAAAATTATGGACGACCACTTGAAAATCTCGGATGAGACCGCGATCACGCCGGTCGTGGAAAGCCCGAAGAGGACCAGTGAACACAAAAACAGCATCCAGGCCCCCTGATCGGCCAGAGCCGCGAACCTGTCGCCCTTCCTCCAGTTCTCCCGCATCGCCAAAAACATGCCCGCGAGTATCTGACACGCGCCTATCGCGAACGAAACGATCAGCATCGTTATGGGATCGTTCATGGGGTCCATTATCTGGAGTTTACCCAACGGTTTGAGGAAATGCAGGAAAGAGAACGCGGTGATGCTGTCGCCGAACCACGAAAACGTCAGGGCGCCGAAAATGAGCGCGCAGATGTTGCTCAGTATCATTATCTTTATGAACTTGCGGACAGTCCCGGTGACGTTCTTCTTCACCAGGATATATGCGAGCACCAGCGCTATTATCAGCCCGTACGCCGCGTCCCCGAAACATATTCCGAAGATCGCGTAGAAGAAAGGCGCTACCACGGGGCTGGGATCGCAGGCGCCGTATGTGGGGGTCCCGTACATCATGATGAGCGGCTCCACGGGAACGGCAAGTCCCCTGTTATGGAGCAGCGTGGGCGGGCGGTCCCCTTCTTCGGTCTCCAGCATCACTATTTCAGAAAGCGGCTCGAAGGGCTTCATAACCTCGCGGAATGCCTCCAGGCGGCTTTGGGGTATCCAAAACGCAGAGAGTATTATATGCTCCGTCTGTTCACCTTTCAGCAGCGCGTCCAGCTTGGCGCGCTTTATTTCCCACCAGTCCGAACAGCGCTCGCAGAATCTGAACGCTTCGTCCGCCATCCGCTCTATCTTCGCCGTCGCGTCGGAGCAGTCCGCCTCAAGCGCCGTCAGTTCATCGTTCAGTTTTCGAAGTTCGTCCGAGGCGAGGGCCGTCATATGCTCCGGCACCTCCACCCGTGACGCCTGAAACCTGGACAGCGCCTCCTGAAACTCCGGCGCGAGGGCTCTCGCATACAGTACCGACACCGTCCTGGTCTGCTCTTTTCTGCCGGCGGGCAGGATAAACAATTCCGCCGACTCTCCCAGTGCCGAGGAAATGACTTCCGTGAATTCGGCCTCGTCGGACGCGGGGATCTGGACGATAGCGCACTGGACGAAATCCGTGCCTTTCGTGTAGAAATCCAGCGTATACGGCAGCGGCTTCAGCGACCCTAGAAGGGTCATCAGCCCGCTTACGCGGGACATCGCGGTCCGTGCGTCAGAGACCCGTTTTTCGAGAATTCTCGCATCTCCGGCTGTATCGAGAAACTTGTCCTCGTCGGCGAGCTTTTCCAGCTCCCGCGCGGTGTATGACGGCACGTCGCCGAGCATCGCCGCCAAACCGCCGCCTCGCTCTTTTGTGTAAGGTTCGAGGAAACGCATTACGGAACGTACATCCGCAAGCAGATCCTCCAGTCTCTTCCGCGATTCCTCGAAAGAGGCGGCGTCCGCTCCGGCTGCGTTCCCCCGGTCATGAGGGATGAATTGACAGCACCCCAGTTTCTGGAGGCTGTCCGCCACCTCGCCGGATATGGATCTGTGAACGGCCAGCCGCACCTTTTGCATGGACTCAATCGCCATAAGCCGACATCACCTCTTTTACCAGCCATTCAGCGACTTCGAAGGTCCGAGGTTTTGTCTCGGCGTAAAACCGTTCGGCATCCGCCCTGCCGTTTTCGACAGCGGCCTTTGCCTCGGCTTCGGCCTCTCCTTCGGCGCTTTTGACCTGTTCGCGGAAATACCTGTGAGACTTCTGCCTTGCTTCCTTCACCGCCTGTTCGCCCGCGGCTCTGGCTGACGCCAGCAAATGCGCGCCCTCGGATTTTGCGGATGCGACGATATCGCGAGCCGCAGCCTCTTTAACCCTGACTTCATCCGCAATTGTCCCAGCCAATCCAGCCACCTCCTTTCGAAAATAAAAATGAAAACTTGTAATCAGATACAACACGGTAAATTTTACCTCATCATCGCGGTAAAACAAAGCTATCAAATTGACCGCAGATCACGTGCGAAAAAAATCGGCAATTATCATGATATTGTCGTTAATTTTTTCTACTTCCAGATATATCCTGATGAGAGTGAACGACCGTA
>JAISWP010000156.1 GCA_031271065.1 Synergistaceae bacterium | reverse complement strand
GGCGATTCTGGCCTGGTGCGCCGGAGCCGCTTTGGGGCTGTGCGGGATGACGTTTCAGGCCCTTTTCCGCAACCCCCTGGCCGAACCGTCGACGCTGGGGGTTTCGTCCGGGGCGGCGTTCGGCGCCTCAATGGCTATACGTCTGGGGCTCGGGGCAGGTATTCTCGGAAACGTCGCCGTACCGGTGAGCGCGTTTGGGGGGGCGATACTGGCTGTGCTGATCATCTCGGCTTTCTCCCGGATGGCGAAAGGCGCCAGCAACGCCGCTCTGCTTCTGGCCGGCGTGGCGGTAAACTCGCTCTTTTCGAGCCTGATAATGATCTTCCAGTACGCCGGAGGGTCCGCTGAGTCTTACAAACTTCTGTCGTGGACGATGGGAGGGATCAGCGCGGTGGGGATGAAAGACGGCCTGCTCGGCGTCCCGGCCCTCGCGCTGGCGTTCTGTCTTTCGTCGTTATATTCGACGGAGCTCGACCTCATAACGTTCGGTGACGAGATAGCGGCCGCCAGGGGAGTGGCGATCGAGCGCACGAGACGGATACTCTTCGCCGGAATGTCCATGTCAGTGGCGATAGTGGTGGCGAACTGCGGGCCGATAGCCTTCCTGGGGCTTGCGGCCCCTCACGCGGCCAGAAGGCTGGTGGGGGCGAAGCATAAGATACTCGCCGCCGCTTCCGCCGCCGTCGGAGGGACGGCCCTCGTGATATGCGACACAGCCGCCCGCACCCTCTGGGCTCCGTCGGACCTTCCCGTCGGCATCATAGTCTCTTTCCTCGGGGCGCCGTTTTTCTTCTGGCTGCTGTTCGGGAGGAAGATTTGGTGAATAAAACCGCTGGCGCCTGCGCATCCGGAGAAAAGCAGGCTGCAGGCGCTTTGTCTGGGAGGGATTGCCGTTGAAAAGATCGAAAATACCCGCGCTCCTTGTGTCGATCGCGCTCTTGCTTTCCGCGTCCGCTTCAGGCGCGGCCGTGGTCGCGGATCACTCTGGGAGGGAACACTATTTCCCGGCTCCGCCGAGGCGGGTCGTGTCCCTGATTCCCGCCGTGACCGAGATCATATGCGAGATCGGGGCGTCCGGCGCTCTCGTGGGGGTCACATACAACGACTTCGGGTTCGAGGGCACGGCGGGAAAGGCGATCGCTGGCGGGGCTTCGTCCCCCAGGTTTGACGCGGTCAGCGCCCTCAGCCCCGACCTGCTCATAGTTTCCCCGGAGCATCATGACCTCGCCCTCGGAGCAAGCGGCGGAAATTACCCGGTCTTTGTGATGGGAAACGAGGTTTCCCTGCGCGAGGCAAAGGATAGGACCCGAAAGATCGGGGAGATATTCGCGCGAGGCGCCGAAGCGGAAGATGTGATAAGGCGGAGTGACTCGCTTATAGAGACCATACGGCTGAAGGTTGAAAAAATACCGCGCGGCGCCAGGAAAAAAGCGGTATTCCTCTCGCTCGGCCCCGAGGGATTGCTCGTCCCCGGGGACAGCTCCTTCCGCTCCGAGATGATCCGCCTCGCGGGCGGCGTTACCGGCAGCTTCGGGGAGGGCCGGTTTGTCCCGGTGACGCCGGAGCATCTGTCGTCCTTCGATCCCGACTTCATATTCACAAACTCGTCCGAATACGGGGAGGTCATGAAACTGCTGGAGGGCGACGGGTGGAAGGACCTCAGGGCGCTGCGCGGAGGGAGGCTGTATTCGTTTCCCGAGGCTATCACCGGGCGTGCGGCCGCCCACGTGGGATACTTCGCGGCCTGGCTGTCGTCGGAGATATACGCGGACGAGTTCGCAGACGCCGAAGCGCTCGTCCATCCCCGGGAGATCCTGGGCGAGCGCGTTATATCGCTGGACATTCCGTATGTCCGGAGGGCGAGGATCGTCGAGATCGTGATGATGGATTTCGTCGGCAGGACCCTGCTCGTGGACTTCAAACGTCCCCAGCATATAGTCTCCACCGCGTTCGGGGAGCGTGACGGCGTTACGGCGGTGGGAAACTCCTACGCGCCGGTTCCGACCTGGAGCGTATTCCACAGGCTCAGTTTCGAGAAGTGGCAGGAGGACCTGTTCGAGATACTGGGTCTCGATCCAGGTAAGACGGATGTCATGCTCACAGGCGCGGACATGAACAACGCGTCGGTCAAGACAGCTTCGTTCAGGGACATGACCGTGACCGCGATAGTGACCGGAGGGGTGGAAGGCAACTCGCTCAGGACTTCCAAAGACGCGGGGGCGTGGTATGAACCCGGAACCATAAACATACTTGTGATGACAAACCACAGGCTCTCCGAACAGGCGGCGACCAGGGCGGTCATAACCGCCACCGAGGCTAAGACCGCGGCTTTGTGGGACATGGACATAAGGAGCGCCCAGAACCGGGCGATGTATCCGGCGACGGGGACAGGGACCGATACGGTGATCATTGTATCCGGCGAAGGGGTATCCCTGAACTGGTCGGGAGGGCACTCGAAGATGGGGGAGCTCATAGCCGACGCGGTCTACAGGGGAGTGCAGGAGGCGTTATTGAAACAGAACGGGAAAGCTCGTGCGCGAAACCCGATCGAACGTCTGGAGGAGCGCGGCATATACCTCCGGGATTTCGGGAAGTTTCAGGCGGGGGTCGAGGAAATTCTGCTGTCGCCCCGGTATAAAAACGCGCGTGGATTCCTCGAATCCGCGTTCAGCCTGAGCGACGCCCATGTCATGGGGCAGATATCCGATACCGGGGCTTTCGAGGCGTGGGCCCTTGGAATTGCGGGAGACATATCGGGACGTCAGGTCGAACGGATAGAGGATCTGTACGGCGCCGCCGGCGTGCCGGCGGTCCTGGACGCCGCGCTCGACGCCATCTGCACCGGTCTGAAACTGAGGGAGGATTGAAGCAGAAAAGACCGCCGGTCACTGAGGTTCGCATATCATCGCGAGATATGCGAACCCGCGGAATATCGGCGATGTTTTCCCAGGAGGTCCGATATTTAATTTGGAGATTTGGGAGTATGATCCGCGCTTCCTTTTAGTTCGTTACGCGTTTATAATGACGGCAGGATCCTCCGTGGTCCCGAAGACGCCGAACGGTCTTTCTATCCCACTCTGGAAGGAAGTGAGCGTGCATGGACGCAGAGCCTAGTCCTGAGTTAAATTTGCCGTGTTTTTTGTGCTCTTTGAAATGGCGGCGGCTCATGCGCGCGGCGCTTACCGATCCGGGATCCTGACTGCCGGGGCGGCGGGCCCTGAAAAAATTCAGTCATGCCATGCGCCTCTGCCGGGATAGGGGGTCATGCGTATGGATGTGTCAATCGGCGAACTGATAGAGTTCAAAAAACTCAAGGAACTCAAAGAACGCGCCGTCGAAATGAACGTTATCGACCTGGCGGAAGAATTTGAAAAACTGACCCAAGCGCAGCGCGCGGTGCTTTTCCGCTCTCTTTCCAAAGACTCGGCGGCGGAGGTTTTTGTGTACCTGCCGCCGGAAACCCAGGAGAATCTCATCGGTATCCTGACCGATCCCGAACTCTCTCATATTATCAACGATATGTTTCTCGACGACGCGGTGGATTTGATAGAGGAAATGCCCGCGAATATTGTGAAGCGTGTTCTGAAGAACGCGAGCGAGGACACGCGCAAGCAGATCAACCAGATGCTCCAATATCACGAAGATTCGGCGGGGAGCATCATGACCACCGAATACGTCGATCTCAAGGAAGAGATGACGGTGGAAGAGGCATTTGCCCGCATCCGGCGTGTCGGCATGGACAAAGAAACCATCTATACCTGTTACGTCGTGGACAGCAAGCGCGTTTTGGACGGTGTGGTCACTGTGAGGACACTGCTTTTGGCCAATGCCTCCGATAAAGTCGGAGACATCATGAATACGAATCTCATATACGCGGCGACTGGCGACGACAGGGAAGCCGTCGCGGAGATTTTCCAGAAATACGATTTGATCGCTCTGCCGGTAGTAGATACGGAACGTCACTTGGTGGGCATCATCACAGTGGATGACGTCATGGAAGTGCTGGAAGAGGAGAACACGGAGGACTTTTACAAAATGGCCGCTATCGAGCCTTCCGACGCTCCTTATATGTCCTCCGGCGTTTTGGAACTCGCGAAAAAACGGTTTTTCTGGCTGATGGTTTTGATGATTTCCGCCATGTTCACAGGTACGATAATAACGCGTTTCGAAAACATTCTCGCCATTTTCCCCGCTTTGATAGCGGCGATTCCGATGCTGATGGACACTGGCGGCAACGCCGGGTCGCAGTCTTCTACCCTGATCATCCGTAGTATGGCGGTAGGGGAACTCGGCATTTCCGACTGCTTCCGCATACTGTGGAAGGAGATCCGGGTCAGCGCGGTCGTAGGGAGCGCATTGGGGTCGTTCAACGTGATTTACAGGTGGTTTTTGAGCGGCAGTCTGCGCCTTGCCCTGACGGTGGGCGTCAGTCTCTTTGTCACGGTAATGCTGGCGCAGACATTGGGCAGTATGCTGCCGCTGCTCGCAAAAGCGCTGAAATTCGACCCAGCCCTGATGGCCGCTCCCATCGTCACCACGCTCGTGGACGCGAGCGGACTGATCGTTTACTTCTATGCGGCTGGGGTCTTGATGAATATGTGAGATGAAAAGCGCATCGCCGCGAAATTTTTGGGGGCTCGCTGTACGCAGGCGTATACCGCTTTGAAACGCCGCGTGCCCCATATCGGCGCCTGGGGTGATTCTGCGGCAGTCCTGCAGAGATCGTACGAATATTCGCCGCCTTGCCCCAAAATATTCGGCAAATGATCACCTTGTTTACCTATTGAAATTATATATTTAACCGGTATCATTTGATACGATATTACGACAGATACAAATATGTCGATTGGAGGCGATAAGGTTGAAGATATCGACAAAGGGACGCTATGCGCTGAGGGTGATGGTTGACCTCGCAATCCACGACACGGGCGAGTTCATACCGCTCAAGAACGTTTCGTCGCGCCAGGAGATAACGATAAAGTATCTGGAGCAGATCATCCCGATGCTGAGCCGGGCGGGTTATTTGAAGAGTTCGAGGGGCAAGGATGGGGGATACCGCCTGGCCGGTTCGTCCCGCGATTATAAAGTGGGGGACATCCTGCGCACCGTGGAGGGAGACCTGTCTCCTGTTGCCTGCATGGTGGACGATCCGAACAGATGTCCGCGCAGCGGCTGGTGTCCTACTCTGCCCATGTGGGAAGGTCTCAATAAGGTCATCAACGATTATCTGGACGGGATTACACTGGAAGACCTGGTCAATCAGAGCCACAATATAGAAGGATTCGATTATTCGATCTGAGAATTTTGAAGAT
>JAISWP010000146.1 GCA_031271065.1 Synergistaceae bacterium | reverse complement strand
ATAAAGCCAAGGCAAAAACAAGACCACAGGACTTTTGCGGCCTTGTTGGGGTATTGGTTTGTAGCACGGCTGTGAATAGTAACTCAAAATCGAAATTACTGCCTTGACAAAAGGGAACTTTTTTTAGGAATGAGTTAAACAAAGGTCCCCTCTTTATAATCACTCAAGACGGATGTAAGGCGCCGGGAAAGGCCTGCCGGCGGATTGGCGGTATCGTGACGCCGTTCGTCCGCGGCAGCGGCGGCGCCCTATTTGCCCACGCAGTAAGAGCTGAAAATCTCATCCAGCAGCTCCTCGGAGGCGTCGATCCCCAGCTGGGCCGATATGTGCTCCGCTGCTTCGGACAGAAGGGAACCGGCCACGTCCATCCCGCCCGGATTGCCGAGGGCGTCCCCGGCCTCCGAGACGCAGCGGCGGGCCGACTCCAGCGCTCCTATGATCCGTTCCGCGGACATCAGCCCGCTGGACGCCGAAGATGAACCCACGGACAGCTCGAACAGAGCGTCCTTGAGTTCCGGGATACCCTGCCCGGTGAGAGCGGAAACCTCCACCCGGGCCGCGAAATCGCCGGTCAGTTCCGCGCATGGCCGCGAGCGTTCCAGATCGCACTTGTTCAAAGCGAGTATCGTCCGCTTCCCCTCGGACTCTTCAGCCGCGGCGGCATCTTCCGCAATGACGCCCTCTGAGGAATCCGTCACGAGCACGCACAGGTCGGACCCGGCTATCGCCGCTCTGGAACGCGCCGCCCCCAGGCTCTCTATCACGCCCGAGGCCCCTTCGTCCGGAATGGTCCTCAGCCCCGCCGTATCCACCAGCGTGATGACAAGCCCCCTGTGGATCAGGGGAGCGTCCAGCGTGTCCCTGGTGGTCCCGGGTATGTCGGTCACTATGGCCCGGTCCGACGCCAGCATGGCGTTCATCAGGGAGGACTTGCCCACGTTCGGGCGTCCGATTATCGCCGCCCTGATCCCGTTTTTCAGGGCAAGCCCCGCGCGGCAGCGTTCGAGCAGGGATCCCGCTTCGCTTCTTACGGCGTTCGTCTCCCGGACGAACTCATACGCCTCGGCGTCGTCCACATCCTCGGGAAAGTCGATGCGAGCCTCTATGGAGGCGCGCAGTTTCGTGAGGCCGCAGGACAGATGAAAGAGCGCATCCGACAGTTCCCCCTGCAATGTCCGCTCCGAGGACGCCAGTTCCTCGGCGCTCCGCGCCCTGATGATACCCAGCACGGCCTCGGCCTGCGACAGGTCGATCCTGCCGTTCAGGTACGCCCGCTTCGTGAATTCCCCGGGAAGGGCAGCCCGGGCGCCGGATGCGGTCAAAATGTCCATGCACCTGCGCGCGGCCGCGGCGCCTCCGTGGCATTGTATCTCGACGGATTCCTCTCCGGTGTAGCTGAAACCGCGTTCGAACCGGACGGCCAGCACTTCGTCGACCGTCGAGTCCCCGTCCGTCATCAGTCCGAGTTCCATGCGGCGGGCGGGCGCTGAGGCAAGGGGCCTGCGTCCGCGAAAAAATTTATCCGCCAGCGCAAGGGACCCACCGCCGGAGATCCGCACCACGGCGATGGCGGACTCCCCCCACGCTGTGGCGACCGCCGCTATCACATCGCTGTCCATTATTCCTCACGAGACACTGGAAATAATCCCGACGCCATGCGCGGCAAGACGGGACAGGGACTCGTCCCTGGAAAAACCCGCGACCGGCGACGAACAGTCGGACAGCAGCAGCACCTCCCGGGACTCGCATCCGCCGTGCTCAGCATAGGAGACTATGGAGGCCTCCACGCAGTGGCTCAGCGCCTCCCCCGCGAATACCAGCGACGAGAACCCGGACAGATGCGAGTACAGATTTTCGTTAAAGGCGGTCTCGGGCCAGGAACCGTCTATGCCCTCGAATATGGAGAACTGTTCGGTGTACGGGTTTTCTCCCTTGAACAGATAGCGCACGGGACGTCCGGTCTCCCGTCTCCAGGTTCCCAGGGCCTCGCGCAGCGCCGCGGCTATCTGATGCCCTCTGGTCGAGACGACGCAGTGTTCGGGCCACACCATCATCGACTCCATGCCCTTCTTTGCGAGCACGCCGAACATCCTGTCCGCGTAAACCGCGTGACAGGGGAAAGCAGCGCGCCACTTTCCGTCTTGGTAGGCGGAGGCCGTTATCGGGGTGAACGGCGCGGGGTTCCTGCCGGAAGCGTCCGTCCAGAATCCGGGATGAAATATGGCTATGGCGTCGTGAGAGTCCAGCGACACGATTATCTCGCCGTACTCCTTCCCCCTTCGCTCGATATGGCGGGCCAGGCGAAATATATCGCCCTCGGCCCCGTCCACGCGGAGGGTGCCGGCAGGGTCGCAGAAATCGTTCTGAGGGTCTACGACTACGAGAGCGCGGGATTTCAGGCCGTTCATGGGTATTCCTCCTTCACCTGTATAAATGTACAATAAGAAAGCTGCCTGCATGTACGATGAATATTTTATCCGATAAATTATTATAGACTCGCAAACGACAGAGCGAAACAAAAATACCTCAGGCCGCTCTCGATGTTGGCGGACAACCCCAACAAGCCGCTTCACTTCACCCGGAAGCACGCTTCATCTCACAAAAGATGCGGCGTGTTTTTCGGTTTTTGATTCATGCGAAGTCCCCGTTTTGCCTCACAGAGAAATTAGATTATAATTTTGAAGCGGAGGCAGGTGAGGTCCATGAGCAGAGCTTTTGTCAAGGAGACGGACGAGGAACTCGCGTCGTACCGCGAGGACGAGTCGCACGGCAAAAAAACCGCCGAATGGCTCAGGATACAGGAGAAGAAGCTGGATTTTCTCCTGAACGACCCCAAGGGCCAGTCCATAGAACCGGCGAAACGGGAAAAATGGATAAAAGAAGCGCGCGAGGCCATCGCATACGCGCAGAGCGGGGCCGGGACCCGCTGAACCGGCGATCCCCGGGGAGACCAAATTCCGGGTCTGTCCTCAGATGAAGTCTTTTTCCACCAAGGGCGCGTCGCGCTCTACTATCCAAAGACGCATCCCGGGCGTTACGCTCTTTGAAAGTTCTATTATGTCGCTGTTCCTCATGCGGATACAGCCGTGAGTGACCCGCCTGCCTATCGAACTCGGGGCGTTGGTGCCGTGCAGCGCTATCTCCCACGGGTTGTAAAACGATATGAGTTTCGCCCCGTAGGCGCCCTTCTGCGGTCCGCCCGGCTCTCCGAACCACTTCGGATCGTAGACGAGATGAGTGGCGTCCTGAATGACGCGCCATATTTTGAACACTCCCGCGGGAGTTATGAGATCCGTTCTGGATTTCTTCACTCCCTTGCCGCGGCCGACGGCGACGGGGTAACTTTTGATGATTTCCCCCTCCCCGCGTCTTAAAGTGAGCTTGAGATTTTCCTTGTCTATCTTTATCCACATCTCTCCGCTCTGGGGCTTGTACGTCTGAGGGATGGCCGCGTCGGACCGGGCCGGGGTCAAAATACACAGAACCAGCATCACCAGCACGGCCGAAATCGAGGGAAACTTCCTTATTGACACATTTCGGAGCGGCAGAAACATCTAATCGGCGTCTCCTTTATAAAATAAATTTAAAATATACCTTTTATAATTTTATCATAAATTGCCCGGTTCTGTACCGCTCAGGTCAATCTGCCCGCCGCAGGCCGTTTGTGCTAATATATGCGGACTGACTTTTTTAGTGCGGAGGAAGATTTATCATGGACGCTATAAAGGCCCCCAGAGGTACGTACGATGTGCTCGGAGACGAGTCCTGGAAGTGGGATCGCGTGATCGGCGTCACGAGAGGCGCGGCGGCGGACTTCGGATTCAAAGAGGTGATGCTGCCCGTATTCGAGCATACGGAGCTTTTCAGCAGAGGTATCGGAGACGCGACCGACGTGGTGGAGAAGGAGATGTACACCTTCACCGACAAGGGCGGCCGGAGCGTCACCCTGCGCCCGGAACTGACCGCGTCTATCGTCAGGAGTTATCTGGAGCACGACATGCGCCGCCGCTCCCAGCCGGTCAAACTGTGGGGATGGGGGCCGATGTTCCGGTACGAGAGGCCCCAGAGCGGGCGTTACCGCCAGTTCGTGCAGATAGACTTCGAGACTCTGGGCGCTTCCAGCCCGTTAGCGGACGTGGAGATGATAGACCTGTCCATGGAGATATACAGGAGGCTCGGGCTCTCCAATCTGCAAGTGCTGCTCAACTCCGTGGGATGTCCGTCATGCAGGCCGGCATACCGCAGTACGCTGAAAAAACATTTCGAGTCGAGCATACACGAACTCTGCGACACCTGCCTCGGCAGGCTCGAGCGCAATCCGCTGCGGATACTGGACTGCAAGCAGCCGGCGTGCAGGGCTCTGACTGATATCGCTCCGTCTGTGCTGGACTCGCTCTGCGACGAGTGCAGAGTACACTTCGGAGAGGTAACGAGGGGGCTCGAACGCCTCGGAGCCAGCGTCAAACTGGACAACCGTCTCGTGCGCGGCCTCGATTACTACACCAAAACGGCCTACGAAATACTCTCCGGAGAACTGGGCGCGCAGAACGCGGTCTGCGGCGGAGGCCGGTACGACAACCTGGCCGAAAACATAGGGGGCCCCCACGTGCCCGGAGTGGGCTTCGCTTCGGGCGTCGAGAGGATCATCATCACGATGGAGGCTCAGGGGGCGTACATGGGAGAGGACGCCGGGCCGGACGTCTGCATCGTATCATCCTCCCCGGACCGCGCCTTAGAGGCAGCGTCGCTGGCGCACGAACTCCGCGCCGCCGGTCTGTCCGCCGATATGGACTTCATGGGGCGATCCATGAAAACCCAGATGAAGTCCGCCTCCCAGAACGGCGCGAAATTCGTCTGCATAATCGGAGAGGACGAGGCGGCGTCCGGAACGGTATCTGTGAAGAACATGTCGAACGGGGAGCAGGAATCCGTGGAAAGGACCTCCGCTGCGGAAAACATAAAAAATAAATTACTTTGGAGATGAACTCGCAAAATGAGCGGAAACTGCTTTACCAGGGAATGGAAACACACCATGACGTGCGGCGGGCCGCGGCTCGAGGACGCCGGGAAGACCGTCGTCCTGAACGGCTGGCTGCGCGCCAGGCGTGACCTGGGAGGGATAATTTTCATAGAGCTGTGGGACCGCACCGGGGTGACGCAGGTCGTTTTCAACGCCGAGATATTTCCGGACGTACACGCGAGAGCTAAGGACCTCAAGAGCGAATACGTCCTGGCGGTGAAAGGCGGGCTGCGGCGGCGCCCCGAGGGCACCGAGAACCCTGAGCTGGGGACCGGGGAGGTCGAGATGATCGTCTCCGACTTCGTACTGCTCTCCGAGAGCGAACTGCCTCCCTTCGACCCTGACGGGGCGGACGGCGTCAATGAGGACCTCCGCATGAAATACCGCTACATCGACCTGAGGCGGGACGGTATGCAGAAAAATCTGAGGCTGCGCCACCGCGTCGTCAAATACACCCGCGACTATTTCGACAAAAACGGATTCCTTGAGGTCGAAACGCCCATATTCACCAAATCGACGCCGGAAGGCGCCAGGGACTACCTGGTCCCCAGCAGGGTGAACCCGGGAGAGTTTTACGCTCTGCCCCAGTCACCCCAGATATACAAGCAGATACTGATGATAGGCGGATGCGACAGGTACATGCAGATAGCCAAATGCTTCCGCGACGAGGACCTGAGAGCCGACAGGCAGCCGGAATTCACACAGATAGACGCGGAGATGAGTTTCGTGACGGAGGAGGACATCTTATCTCTGACGGAACCGTATCTCACCGGCCTGATGAAGGAGACGGCCGGGGCCGACATCCCTCCGATACCGCGCCTCACGTGGAAAGAGGCGATGGAGCTCTACGGCAGCGACAAACCGGACCTGCGGATAGGCATGAAGATCGTCGATCTGACCGAAATTTTTAAATCCGGCGAAAACCCCTTCTCGTCCCTTATCGCCGGAGGGGGCGTCGTGAAGGGCCTCAGACTGCCGGGCGGCGGCAGCCTCTCCCGCAGGGAGGCGGCCGAACTCGAAGGACGGGCGAAGGAGCTCGGAAGCGCGGGCATGGCGAATTTCCAGATAAAGGACGGCGCGCTCAAGGGGCCGCTTGTAAAGTTCCTGAGCGATGAGGCATCGGAGAAGCTGATCGGGATATCCGCCCTCACGCCGGACGACGCTCTGTTCGTGATGGCTGACGCCAAGTGGACCAGGGCCTGCGAGATATTGGGGCAGATAAGGCTCGAGACCGCGCGGGCGAGGGGACTGGCGGAGGACGGATGGAAATTCGTGTGGGTGACGGAATTTCCCCTCTACGAGTGGGACGATGCCGAAAGGCGCTGGTACCCGGTGCATCACCCCTTCACCGCGCCGTTCGACGAGGACATAGCGTATATGAAGACGGACCCCGGCCGGGTCCGCTCCCGCGCGTACGACATAGTGCTGAACGGCACGGAGCTCGGCGGAGGATCCATCAGGATACACGACCCCGAGACCCAGCGTGAGGTGTTCGACGCTCTCGGGATATCGCCCGAGACCGCCAAAGATCGTTTCGGGTTCCTGCTGGACGCGCTCGCCTTCGGCGCTCCCCCCCACGGTGGAATAGCGATAGGGCTGGACCGCCTTGTCATGCTCATCTGCGGGGCGAAGTCGATCCGCGACGTCATGGCTTTCCCGAAAAACCAGAAGGCCCAGTGCCCGCTCTCGGGCGCGCCGTCGGCAGCCGACAGATCTCAGCTCG
>JAISWP010000099.1 GCA_031271065.1 Synergistaceae bacterium | reverse complement strand
CGCCAAATGCTACGGAGGCGACATCACAAGGAAACGCAAGCTGCTCGAAAAACAGAAAGAGGGTAAAAAACGGATGAAACAGCTCGGCCAGGTCTTGATACCCCAGGAAGCTTTCATGGCGTTCATGGACGTATCTTCGGAGAGCTGACAGGAAAACCGGGCAACTCCCCCGGCGCGAATCGGCCGCCATGAACCCGGAATCGATATACGTTCACGTCCCCTTCTGCGTGTCGAAATGTCCTTACTGCGCGTTCGCCAGCGCGGTGAAACGCGAGGGAGACGAGGAACTGTACCTGGATTCCCTGTCCCGTGAAATGGAACTCCGCAGACTGGAAATCTGGAAGATAAAGACGCTTTACATCGGCGGAGGGACTCCATCGGCGCTGTCGCCGCGTTCCTGGGACAAGCTTGTCCGTCTGTTGGATGAAAATTTTTCGTTCGAGCCGGGCGCCGAGGTGACGGCAGAGGCCAATCCGGGCTCGCTGAGCCCCGAACATCTCGCGTTATGGAGTGAATGGAGGATAAACAGAGTCAGCATAGGCGCGCAAAGTTTCGAAGACGGGCGCCTGGCGTTCCTGGGCAGGACACATTGCGCCGCACAGGCGAAAGACGCGGCGGAGTCATGCGCAAACGCCGGGTTTTCGGTATCGCTGGACATGATGTTCGGCCTGCCGGGCGAGACCCTCCGCGACTGGATGACGGACCTTCGCGAGGCCATATCGGCCGGCTCCAGTCACATATCCGTATACCAGCTCGCAATCGAATCCGGCACGCCCTTCGCCGGGCGGGATCTGCCGCTTCCCGAAGGCTACGCCCAGTACAGGTACGCGCAGTGGAGGCTTCCCCGGTCGGGGTACTCCCAATATGAAGTGGCGAGTTTTTCGAAGGCAGGACACGAGAGCAGGCATAACCTCAATTACTGGAACGACGGCGAATACGCCGGCTTCGGTCCCTCCGCCTGGAGCCACGCGGGCGGCGCAAGGTTCAGGAACGCCCCGTCCCTGAATGATTACGCCTCGCTGCTCGCCAGTTCTCCGGTGGTATTCAGCGAGAGAATAGAGGGGGAACGCGCCGCGCGGCAAGCGGCTGTATTGGCGCTGAGGACGAACCTCGGAATAGATTGGGTTGAATTTTCCAAACGTTACGGAACTCGGTGCGCGGACGCCATACGCCGCGACCTGTCCCTGCTGCCGCCTGACTTAATCGTAAATGAGCCTGCGAACTCACGCCACACCGCCAAAGGCTTGAGACTCGGCAACGCGATATGGGCGAGGATCGTTTGAGCCGGCCGGCGGGCGTATACTTTTGAGGCAATCTGTTATAAACTATTTTCATGAGATTCATCCGGACGTTCTATAAAGGAGAGATGCAGATGGCTGAAGCCAAAGCGGCGCTTTTTATGATAGAGGGGTTCGAGGAGACGGAGGCTCTTTGCACCGTCGATATTTTAAGACGCGCCGAGGTGAACGTAATCACGGTTTCTCTCGGCGAAAGCAAGAGACTGACGGGCAGGAGCGGGATAACCGTCGAGACTGACGCCATGTTTAAAGACACGGCCGATCTGACGTTCGATATGCTGATAATTCCCGGTGGGACGCTGGCGTACACTCTGCACGACGGTCTTTTGAAACTCGTCGGAGAACATCACGCCAAAGGGTTGAAGCTGGCGGCGATATGCGCGGCGCCGGCCGTGTTCGGTAAGCTTGGGATACTGAAAGGCAAACGCGCCCATATCTACCCCGGTATGGAGACTCACATCGAAGGGTCTCTGCCGGGCAGGGGAATAGTCGAGACAGACGGTAACATCACTACGTCGAAGGGGCCGGGCGCCACGGTATATTTCGCGCTGAGGCTGGTCGAGGAGCTGGCCGGCGCCGAAACGGCCGAAAAAGTGGCCCGTGCGTTCATAACTCAAAAATTGGCCGACTGACAGGAGGACACTCGTGTGAAACGTATAATACCGGCGTTCGTCTTTACGATCGTGTTTATGGCTTCCGCCGCGGCGCAGGCGTTGGAGGAAGAGCAGGACTGGTACACGTGGTACGAGCAGCAGAGCGCGCAGGCCGCGGCTGAGGAAGCGCGGCAATACGCGCAATATTACGAGACCGTCTCCCTCGACCACCTCGAAGTTTCCCAAGACGTATACTATACAGACGTTTACGACGACGCTCCAATCCAGACACAGGAACAGACTACGCCCTTACCAGAAGAACCGGCGTGGATATGGAGCGGCGAAGAACCTCCGGCGCCCGATCAGGTTCAGCCCAACGCCGAAATTGAAACAGGGGCGGAAGTCCCCAAGGACGACGCCCCCGAACAGTGAGCCGCTCTCTACTGCAAGCGGTATTTCTCCCGCAGGGCTTTCAGTTCGCCTGATTTTTCGAGTTCGCGGAGCGCGTCGTTCAAGGCATTCAGAAACTGGGGATCATCCTTGCGGATGGCGAGGGAGAATCCCTCATCAGGACCGTTTATCATTTCCTTGAACGCGACTTTGACTTTGCCCTTGAAGCGTTCGTTATCAAGATAACCGGCGGCGACCGGCGAGTCGAAAAGCGCGCCGTCTATACGGCCGAGCAGTATTTCCTCCATTGCGTCGTTGGTCTTCTGATATCTCTTGATTTCCACCCCGAGATTGGCTCCGGTGAGATACAGATCCTCAGTGGTGCCGAGCTGCACTCCAATAGTCTTGCCCTTCAGCCCGGCAAGATCTTTTATCGCGCCGTCATCGGCCTTCACTATTACGCTTGCATCCGCAACCTGGTAGACGTCCGTAAACGCCACCTGCTTCCGTCTTTCCTCAGTTGCGTTGAGGGCTGCCGCTATCATGTCGATCTTACTGGTCAGCAAGGCGGGGATCAGTCCGTCGAAAGCCATGTCCTCGAATTTGATTTCGCGGCCGATCTTGGGACCTATCAACGCCAGCAGTTCGACGTCGAAACCTGTGAGGACATTGTCTTCGCCGTAAAACTCGAACGGCGGATACGTGCCCTCAGTGCCCACGACGACGAC
>JAISWP010000069.1 GCA_031271065.1 Synergistaceae bacterium | reverse complement strand
CGCGATGAAATCCCTGAAAAGCGGATGCGGACGAAGCGGACGGGACAAAAATTCCGGATGAAACTGCACCCCCACGAACCACGGATGCGACTGTATCTCCAGAATTTCCGCCAGGTTCTTTTCCTCGTAGAGTCCGGTCACTTTCATGCCCAGACTCTCCAGTCTCTCCCTGTAACTGTTGTTGAATTCGTAACGGTGTCTGTGGCGTTCGCGTATCTCCAGCTTTCCGTAGGCTCTGTGCGCCAGGCTCCCCTCTTTCAGCCTGCATGGGTACGATCCCAGACGCATTGTGCCGCCCAGGTCGTTCACCTTTTTCTGATCCTCCATCATGTGGACGACCGGGTTAGGGGTGCCGGGGTCCATCTCGGAACTGTTGGAAAGGGCTATCTGAGCCACGCTGCGTGCGAATTCTATTATGGCGGCCTGGAGGCCGAGGCACAGGCCGAAATACGGCGTGCCGGTCTTTCTGGCGTATCCCGCGGCGGATATTTTGCCCTCCATGCCCCGCGAACCGAAACCTCCCGGGATCAATATGCCGTTCACGCCTTTCAAAACGCGGTCCGCCCCATGTTCCTCGATTTCCTCGGCTTCGATATGCCTGAGCCTCACGTTCACCCTGTTGTGTATGGACGCGTGCAGGATGGCCTCGTTTACGCTCAGGTACGCGTCCTTGATGCTGGTGTATTTGCCCGCCAGCGCTATCTCCACCTCACCCTCCATGCGGGTCCTCATATCCAGAAAATCGAGCCAGTCGGACATCTCCGCCTCTGCGGCCGGCCCCAGGCCGAGACGGGCCAGCACCGCGCTGTCGAGGCCCTGTCTTTGCAGGCTGGGCGGCACGCTGTAGATGGTATCAGCGTCTAAGGCGTCGAAAATGCTGTCGCTCGACACGCTGCAGAAAAGCGCTATCTTGTCCTTGAGATCCGGGGAAAGCGGCATCTGGGAACGGCACACTATGATATCAGGCTGGATACCTATTCTGCGGAGTTCATTGACGCTGTGCTGCGTGGGTTTCGTCTTGAGCTCCCCTGCCGCCGCGATGTACGGAATCAGCGTCACATGACAGTAAAGCACGTTTGCCCTGCCGACGCGTCCCGTCATCTGCCGTATAGCCTCGAGGAAGGGGAGACCCTCTATGTCGCCCACGGTGCCCCCTATCTCGGCGATGACGACATCGTTGTCATTGGCGGCCCGCAGGATGCTCTCCTGTATTTCATTGGTCACGTGAGGAATCACCTGAACGGTGCCCCCGTTGTAACGGCCCGCCCTTTCCTTTCTTATGACTTCCTGATATATCTTGCCCGCCGTGGCGCTGTTGTCGCTGTTCAAAGGCTCGTCTATGAAACGTTCGTAATGCCCCAGGTCGAGGTCCGTCTCGGCGCCGTCATCTGTCACGAATACCTCGCCGTGCTGAAAGGGATTCATGGTGCCGGCGTCCACGTTAAGGTAGGGGTCCATCTTTATGATGGACACCTTATAGCCCCTCCGTTTCAGGAGGGTGCCCAGTGAAGCCGCTGTGATGCCCTTGCCGAGCGAGGATACGACGCCTCCTGTAACGAAAATGAATTTGGACATTTATAAGGTCACTCCCTGAATAAAATTTTTCACCTTAGAACAGTTATAGGGTTGACTGTGGCGCCTCTGGACCTCACCTCGAAGTGAAGATGATTCCCCGTGGAACGTCCCGTGCTCCCCACCAGGGCTATCCTCTGCCCTCTTTTCACGCTCTGCCCTGATTTGACCAGAAGCTGGCTGCAGTGACCGTAAAGAGTGGTGATGCCGCCGGGATGCGATATCACCACGGTTCTTCCGTATCCTCCCATCCAGCCGGAGTGGACCACCTTGCCGGCGGAAGCCGCCGTTATCGGTCTGCCTTTCGGGGCCCTGATATCGAGGCCCGTGTGGAAATCCCTGCCGCCGCGGATGGGGTCCCGGCGCCAGCCGTAAGAACTGGATATCTTGCCCACCACCGGCCAGCCGAACCCGCGTCTGGCTGTGACCTTGTCCTTGACTCCGGAGGCGGCGGCGCTTCGCGAACCGCTGCCCGCCGCGGCGGCGGCCGCTTTCACACCCGGCAGGAATATCTGAGAGTCCTGCTTCAGCGATGAGGCGTCCGTCATCCTGTTGGCGGACAGTATGGCTTCCGGATAGATGCTGTACTCTTTCGCCAGTTTGTCGATCGTCTGGCCTTTTTTTACGGTCACGAATATACCGTCCTGGTTCGGCACCTTCACAGCGGAGCCGACCTTCAGGATGTCCCCCTCGGAAACCTTGTTGCAGCCGAAAATGGAGTTGACGTCGAGGTTGAAAGTGTTGGCGATGCTCCAGAGAGTGTCCCCGTTTTTAACGACATAGTCCGTCGTCTCCACGGGAAGGGCCTCTTTGAGCTTCTTTACTGCTTCGTTTTTCAGCTTTACCACGTGAGCCAGCGTCAAATCCACCGTCTCAGCACTGCTGGGAATATAGAGGGTCTGGCCTTCCCGCAGCCTGTGCTGATCGGTGAGTTCGTTGGCCTTCATTATATTTTCTATCGAGACGCCGTGAATCTCGGATAACTTCGAGAGGGTTCCTCCCGCGTCGACCTTTATCATCTTCCAGCCGTCCGAGGTCTCGGGGGCTGGAACCGGCCGGACGCCTGATTCGCCGGAACCGGATTCGTCTCCATCTTCGAACAGTTCGACGCCGTCGTTCGAAAAGGAGGGCTCCACTGATTGGAACGGCCCGATGCCCTCCCAGTCGGAATTGCGGACATCTATGGCGTCTACAACTACATAGCCGGACGAATAATTCCCGTGGATGCCTTCGTCGGATTCCGAAGCGTACCAGTACGACCCCGCACGGCGAGCGGCGTAGCTTATGCAGCTGCAGGACAGAAATACCGCGGCGGTGACAGCAGCGATGAAAAAAGATTTCTTGAGTTTTCGAAATTCCCTCATCCTGTGCAAAACCCTCCCAGCGCGTTACCCTACCTTTATAGTGCTGAGGAATTCCTTGTTCGAGGCTGTCGCTTTCAGCTTGTCTATTATAAGCGTAAGAACGTCCGCTTCGTCCATATTTGCTATCTTTCTGCGGAGAGTCCACAGACGCTGCAGCTCCTCGTCCGGTATCAGGAGGTCCTCCCGTCTCGTGCCCGAACGCGTGATGTCTATGGCCGGGAATATTCTCTGTTCCGATATCTTTCTCGACAGGTGTATCTCCATGTTGCCGGTGCCCTTGAACTCCTCATAGATCACGTCGTCCATTCTGCTTCCCGTCTCGACCAGGGAGGTCCCTATGATCGTGAGGCTTCCGCCGTTTTCTATATTACGGGCGGCGCCGAAAAACTTCTTGGGGAAGTACAGGGCGGCGGGATCCATGCCTCCTGAAAGAGTGCGTCCCGACGGCGGAACGATGAGGTTCGAGGCGCGGGCCAGACGGGTTATCGAGTCCAGCAGCAGGACGACATCCTTGCCCACCTCCACGAGGCGTTTTGCCTTTTCCAGAGACAAGGAAGCTACCCTCATGTGCTCCTCGGCCGGACGGTCGAATGTGGAAGCTATTATCTCTCCGTCCACTGAGCGGCTCATGTCCGTGACCTCCTCCGGCCTTTCGTCGATCAGGAGGACCATCATTATGACCTCGGGGTGATTTGCCGTTATCGCGTTTGCCAGGTGTTTCAGAAGGGTCGTCTTCCCCGCTTTCGGCGGAGAGACTATGAGGGCCCTCTGACCTTTCCCTATCGGCACAAAGAGGTCCACCAGACGAGTGGAAAGCCTGCGCTGTTCTGTCTCCAGGTGTATCTTCTCGTCGGGGAAGATCGGCACGAGCGCCTCGAACATCGGGCGTCTGCGCGCCTCTTCCGGATCGGAGAAATTGACGGTTTCGACGCGGATCAGCGCTTCATAATGCTCCGGGTCCCGGGGAGGGCGGACCATGCCCCAGACCACGTCGCCGTTCCTCAGTCCGAAGCGGCGTATCTGCGACGCGGAGACATATATGTCGTTGTTGCTGGGCAGAAGCCCGGTAGGGCGCAGGAAGCCGTATCCTTCCGGAAGACACTCTAGAGTCCCCCCTCCGAAACGGAACCCCATCTGTGTGGACTGGACGGCCAGGACGCTTATTATGAGATCGTCCTTGCGCTGGGTAGTCGGACTTGTGACACCCAGCTCCTTGGCCACTTTTCGGAGTTCGATTATGGACATTGCCTGAAGCTTGTTGAAATCGACACGGGAAGATGGATTCTTCAGCTCCGCCATATCCGCGGCAGCCGCGGGAGCTTTTGCGTCAATTGCCTCCTGAAGTTCGGCTTCGCCCGGATCTGCATTGTTATTCATTGTCTTAAATATGCCTCCCAATGGCTTTGAACCTTTTATGTATTATGTCTGTCTCTCGATGAGAATTCGAAATTTGCGCGAGAATTATGACGTCGCAGCGTGACAAGACCCTGTGTGAAGGATTGCCTCCATCGACAGCCCTGATTGTAGCCTCAATACCGAAAAAAGCAAATACTTTTTGACAGTTTTTTCATCCTTATCAAAGAAAATTCTTTTCCCTGGCCGCGGCGCTCCCCGCAAAAAAACGCTTCAGTCCCAGATCACTATATTGCCGGCGGACTGATCGCCGCTTGACGCCGCCACCGTAAAATTCAGCACCCCCTTCTCTCTGCCGTTGCAGTCTATAAAAACCGAATAAAAACCGGGATCCAGAGCCGATCCGTTTTCCTTGAGCAGGTAAAACGCCCTGGTTCCGGATGTATCCGCCACCCTGACGGTCTCTTTCTGTATTTCCCTCTCGTTCAGATACCAAGATATTTCCAGAACGTCTCCCCTGCGGGCCTTTGAGTAGGAAAACCAGAGACACGCCTGCTGGGAATCCGCCGGCATGTTCCTGTCGGCGCGGATCGGCATCAGGTTTTCGTCCAGTTCCTCGCATATCTGCGCGTCGTCCATCACAAAGGTCCCCGCGGCTACGTTGTTGACGCGGAAACTCCAGGAGAGGCTCACCATCAGAAAAAGGACACAGACCCCCACTAAGATCAGGGAGTTTGCTCTCTGTCTGCCCTCGCCCGCCGCAGACGGCTCACTCTGGGTATCTGCGCGCCTGATCATCTTCAAAAAGGCTCCGCAGGGACGAGCAGACCTCAAGCTGTTTTTCCAGCCCGAAACCGTCCACGGACATACCGCTCTTTTTACTCACTCCGTCCACCGCTCCTGCCGCGCAAAGCGCCTCCAGCATGGCGGTCTCCTCCTCCGCGCTCTGAGCCGCCCACTCTCCCGAATCGATCGACAGAGCCGCGGCAAGGGCGTAAGCCCCCCAGTTCGAGACGTCCACCGGTATGCAGACATCGGCTCCCACTACTGAAATACAATTCCCGTACCCTCTCATGATCTCGGAAAGGGCTTCCCGGTAGTTCCCCATTCCGACCTCGTTGCCGCCGTCGCCGATTCCTATCACCCTCGAACGGCCCTGGAGCGCGAACTCGTCCAGAGGACACGTCACTGAGGAAACGTCGGCGCCCCTCATGTCATAGTAGGCGCCGTCAGACGCCCTCCCGAGACGCTCGATGTAGATCAGAAGGTCCGGATGCTCCGCTCCGCCCGTCCCTCGGGACACGTCACGCACATACTCCGCCGGAAATCCCGCCGGTTTCGCGCAGGAGACGTAGACGTCCGCGCACCTGAAATCCACCCATATCTCAGCCTCATAGCCCAGCCGCCGGAGGGTCCTCGCCAGAACGACGCTGCCGGTTGGACCGTCTGTCTCCGGCGCTTTTGCCGACATCACGTAAAAACCGGATACGACGGCAATGGTCCTCGAAGATTTTATGATATCGAGGGCCTCGGACCAGAGCGAGCCGCTGCAAAGGCCGGAGGGCCCCCGGCGGGAGCCGCCTGAGGCGGCTATCTCTGTCAGACGTCCGGCGCAGCGAAACTCAGGCATCCGCAGACTGTCAGATGCCCAGGATGTCTACGAGAGACATCATGTCCTCGTCGAGATCCTTTTTCTCCTCCCACGCGTACTGTATGGGATGGGTGACTATCCGGCCCGATATGCGCCCGACCATAACCCCGGATTCTCCGCGAAGAAGAGCCTCGACTGCCCCCAGACCGAGACGGGAGGCCAGCACCGCATCGAAAGAGGAGGGGCTTCCGCCGCGCTGAATGTGACCCAGAACTATTATCCTGGCGTCGTATCCGCCGGTGTCCTTCAGCTGCGACGACAGTTCGGAGGCGGACATCACTCCTTCCGCCACTATTATGAGGGAATGTGACTTTCCGCGCTGGCGGGCGTAATTGAGTTTTTTGCAGAGGTCGTCGATCTCGAATTTCTTCTCGGGGACGAGGGTGTATTCCGCGCCTGCCGCTACGGCCGCCTCCAGCGCGAGAAAACCGGCGTGACGTCCCATGACCTCCACCAGAAAGAGCCGCTCGTGGCTCGAGGCGGTGTCCCGAAGCTTTTCGATGCACTCTAAAGCCGTATTGCAGGCTGTATCGAATCCTATGGTGCAATCGGTGCCTGCCATATCGTTATCTATGGTCCCGGGAACGCCCACTACGGGATAACCGAGTTTGTGCAGGTCGTAAGCGCCCCTGAAAGAGCCATCCCCTCCGATGATCACAAGGGCGTCGATATCGTATTCGCGCAGCCGCTGCAGGCCCTCCCGGACGCCCTCCGGCCTGACGAAACGATCGCTGCGGGCCGTCCGCAGTATTGTTCCCCCGCGATGGATGATGCCTCCGACCGAACTGACGGTGAGAGGTATGACGTCTCCGTCGAGAAGCCCCTCGTATCCCCTGCGGAAACCTATCACGTCGAGTCCGTTATATATTGCCGCCCTGGCGACTGCCCTTATGGCGGCATTCATGCCAGGGGCATCCCCCCCGCTCGTGAGTACGCCGATGCGCTTCAATGAGTCTCCCCCCTTATTTATTTTGAAGTTCCTCTATCCTTGCGCTGACTTCGTTTACCTCTCTGTTCTTCGCGTCGAGCTGGGACTCGAGATCAGCTTTTTCGGCGTTGAGCCTCTCCATCCTGCGGATCAGCCGGTCCACCTCGAGCCTGTCCGCGGCGGCGCCGGATATGGCCGTTGAAGCGGCCTCGGCCTGCACGTCCCATATGAACCGGAGTTCCCTGCTGTTGAGAACCGGGCTTACAGCTCCGTTCACCACCAGCCTCAGAGACATGTTCCTGTCGAGAAGCGGTTTACCGGTCTTCTCGTCATATCTCGGGAAGTAGATCAGACCGTCGCGCTTGCCCTGGAGAGGCATGTTGAAACGGGTATCGTAATCCGACGGAGAGTACTTATTCCTGCCTATCCACATGGAAACCATCTCGTTGAAAGGCGCCATGTGGGCGGTGGGGCCGAGCTCCTCCATCTCGAGGTGAACTGCTATATTCTCGTCCAAGTTGAGCCCTTTGAGAAAATTATACTTGTAGTCCTCGAGTTCCGAGGAGGTCCACAGGTTTTTTTCCGCCTCGCTCTGCACCAGGGCCTCTATGTACTCGGCTGTGTACAATGTCGCCTTTATCGTGAAGGTTCCACCCATGTCGTCCTGCGCCCTTTCGGTCTTGCTCCACCTTGCAAGCGCCGCGTCATACCTGCCGGCGGCCCCGGCCGTAAGGCAGAACCCGGATAACAGAACTGTCACAGCAATAACGGTCAATTTCACGCAATACCTCATGTCAACGCCTCCTTGAAACCAATTTGCAGAACGGCTTGTGATCAACCCGTGCAGTTTATCACAAGAACGTGTTTTTGCCACGCATAAAAGTCACGGCCCGCTTTCCGAACGCTCGCGCCGCTCAGCCGGAGAAAACGGAGAGACTCCGGCGATTGAAAACGACGAAATGATCTCCTTAGCCTCAGGCCCCCTGCACCATTCCAGGTATTTTTCCGCCTGCTCGGTCCGGTATTTTCTGAAACCGGAATTTTCAGCCATGCAGACAGCGGTCACTCGGAAATATTCCGTATCCGCCAGTTTCGCCAGCGGCGGTTCGAAACGCTCCGCTTCCGTATACTGGGCGAAGGACGATTCTCCGACCAGTATGAACCCGCGTTCGTCCCCGGCCTGCATGAGCGCCGTCACGGGATCCCGTCCGGTCTCGACATATCTCTTGTTATCGCCGGGATAAGACACCCCCGCATCCTCCCAGAGGGCGCTTTCCGCCGCCAGCGAACTTCCGTCGGTCAGCAGGGAGAAAAAGTACTCCTCATCGCCGTGGGCTTTTTTCATTATCTCAGCCGCGGACATGCCTTGCGTCCAGGCGGACGCGCTCTCGGGCCCGGCCAGTATGACGCGCTCCTTCCACACGGGCGTGACACTTCGAACTATGCCCCGCTCCTTCAGCCGGTTCGCGTAATCCATATCGCTCGTAAATATCATGTCGTAGACGCCTATCTCGAACACATCTTCGAGCTTTTCCCGGTCCCCGGCTGTCTTGGAAGGCAGACTCCGCCACGCCGGCTCGTCGGGACCCATATCCCTGAGCCGGATGTCTAACTGGAGCAGCAGCATCTGCGCGGCAGGAGCGTTAAGGCACTCGACGATGCGCACCCGCCTCAGCGGACCCTGCCCGGACAAATCGGCGCCGCCGGCGGCTCGGCAGTTTAAAACCGCCGCCGCGACGGACACGCACAGCAGAAGATACGCGGATTTTTTCATCCCGGCGCCGCCATTGACCTGGCCTTGTTCCTTATCCTCTGAAGGGCGTTGTCCACTTTTTTTCTGCCGCAGCCCAATATACAGGCCGCTTTTGTCACTCCGCCGCCGGAAAGATATGCCCGCAGCGCTTCGGCCTCGAAGGGGCTCAGCAGTCTCATTATCTCGCTGACCGTCTCGCGTCTTTCGAAGATATACTGGTGGGCGTCCCGGGAAGCGGCGCCGGCGGCGCAGATCGCGCTTATGATATCGCCCTCCATCGGGGACTCGTGCCCGTTGCGCCTCAGGTACGATATCATCCTGTTGCGGGCGCATACGCGGACATAACTTCCCAGGCTGCCGCGGCGGGGATCATATGACTCAAGCGCCGACATGGCGGCTATGATGCCCTCCTGGGCCAGATCGTCAGCCGTAAACGAGTTGCCGTAAGCGAGTTTGCGCGCTTCCCGCGCTACTATCGGCATGAACGAAGCGACGCGCGTATTTTCCGGCTGAACCCTCATGCGTGGGCGGGAACTCTCCTCACGAACGAGCGGATGAGTCGCACCATGGAATCGGCGGCGCGAGCCATGCCGTCCAGCACTTCCTGGTGGTGCAGCTTCTCCGGCCTGACGCCGGCCGCGTAATTTGACACGCAGGACACGGCGGCGACCCTGATCCCCATGTGATTTGCGACTATGACCTCCGGAACCGTCGACATTCCCACCAGATCGGCCCCCATGATCCTGGCCATCCTTATCTCGGCGGGAGTTTCGTAGGACGGACCCGAAAAAGCGATATAGACCCCTTTGTGTAAAACGATCCTTTCCTCGTTTGCCGCCGCCTCCAGAATGTCGAGGTACTCCCTGTCGTAGGCGTAGGTCATATCGGGGAAGCGGGGTCCCCACTTGTCGTCGTTCGTCCCTGTCAGCGGATTGACCCCCATGAAATTTATGTGATCGTAAACCGCAGCCAGGTCGCCCGGTTTGTATCCGAGGTTGATTCCGCCGGACGCGTTCGTCGCAACCAGGGTCTTGACCCCCAGCTTGCCGAATATCCGGACGGGGAACGTAACCTCGTCCATGGAGTATCCTTCGTAATAGTGCACTCTTCCCTGCATGACCACTACGGGCACTCCTTCGAGAGTCCCCAGCACAAGCCTTCCGGCATGACCCGCAGCGGTCGTCCTGGGCCAGTAGGGAATCTCCTCGTACGGGATGGAGGTGCTGTTCTCTATATGATCAGCCGCGCCGCCCAAACCCGAACCCAGGATGATCCCGACCCTCGGCTTGATAGCGGTCCTCCTGCCGATGGCGGCGAGAGTCTCCGTGGTCTTCTCCGCGTTGATCATGCTTATGCCTTCCTCTGTAACTTCCTTTATAGTCTTGATCAGTTCATGCGCGTGGGTGAAAACTGTCATAGATATCCCTCAGTTCCGTATCGAGATGTGCGTATTTCTCCGTCACAGCTATGGACGAATGTCCCAGCAGTTCCTGAAGGGTGCGCAGATTCATGCCCCTCCTCTGGAGATGCGTGGCGAACGAATGTCTCAGAACATGCGGATGCAGACGAGAGCGGGCAACGCCGGCGGCCCTGCCGCGCTTCTGGAGTATGTTCCACAGTTCCCGCCGATTCATCTGACGCCCATTCTTTGATAGAAACAGGAAATCCGACCTGCTGCCACCTCCTTCCCGAAATTTTTCCAGATTCGGCCTCGACGAGGCGAGATAAAATCTCACCGTCTCCTTCAGAGAACCCACATAAGGCACTATGCGCTCCTTGCGCCCCTTGCCTCTGATATACATCACGCCCCCGGTCTCGTCGATGTCGGAGAGTTTCAGCGACACCAGCTCGCTCGCCCTGAGACCGCAGCCGTAGGCCATCTCTATCATCGTCCTGTCCCGTACAGCAAAAGCAGAGTCGCCGTCCCGGCAGCCGTCGATAATGCGCTCCACTTCGCCTTCGGTCATCACTACGGGAAGAACTTTATCCCTCTTGGGTATCCCCGGCATGACGCCGGCGGATTCGATCACACCGTCGTATATCAAAAATCTCGCGAAAGCTGACAGCGCCGCCGCTCTTCTCTGACGGGTGCCCGAGGACAGCCCGGACGCTTCAAGCCGGGTCAGAAACCTGTCCACAGCCTCAGTCTCGGGATAGAGCCGCCGTCCGGTTTCACGGCAGAAAGCGCTCCAAGACTCCAGATCCCCGCGATACGCCTTTATGGTGTTGTCGCTGGCAGACCGTTCGTACTGCATATACTCCAGAAAATCCCCGACTGCTCTATCTTCCTCCGGGCGCGGCGTCCTTCCAGGCATTCGGGACATCGGTCAGCCCTTGGCGGAGGCGTTTCTGTGAAGCCACCAGTAAACGCCGCACAGACTCTTCGCATCCCTTATCCTGCCGTCGCCAGCCAGTTTCAGGGCCGCTTCGGGGGAGAGGAAGCATGGAACTATGAACTCGTCCTCATCCTGGGGCAGTTTGTCCCACACCAAATCGGTAGCGTAGTACATTACCAGCAGTTCGTCGCAGAAACCCGGGGACGTGTAGAATTCGCCGATCTTGGCTATCCTGCCCGGCTTCCAGCCGGTCTCCTCCTGAAGCTCTCTCGCGGCGGCCGTCACGCAGTCCTCGCCTCGTTCGACGATGCCGGCAGGCAGCTCCATGAGCACCTCCCCGGCGGGATACCTGAACTGATTTATCATCAGCAGTTCCCCCCTGTCGTTTTCAGCGAGCACGACCACGGCCATCTCGTGTTCCACGACCTCCCGCGACACCACTCTCCCGTCAGGCAGTTTTATCCGGTCATGCCTCAGGCGGATGATCTTTCCCTCGTAGATCATCCTGCTCTCCACCCGCTCCTCCCGGAGTTCGTTCACCGAATATACTTTATCCCCGGCCTCGCTCATATCATACATTCCTCCGCGCTCATTCTGAGCCCGTTCTTCCACGCCTCGGCTGGCAGCGGCTTTTTCCCTTCGGGCTGTACCGTGACGAGCGCCACCGAACCCTCTCCGGCGCTCACCCGAACCCCGCCGTCAAAGCACAATCCTCCGGCGGACATGCCGCTTGCGCCTTCGGCCGCACGGGCTGACAATATCAAAAGCCTCTTTCCGCGCATCGTCGTCCAGGCTCCAGGCCTCGGAGAAAGGGCGCGGACAAGATTGACGATCTCGAAAGCCGGGCGTCTCCAGTCTATGCGCTCCTCGCCGCTCGACACCTTCGGGGCGGATGTGGCGGACGACCCGTCCTGGGGAGTGAAATTCCACTCCTCTATGGGGCTGACCCGCGCAAACTCCGTAAAAGCCCTGACTCCCGACACGGCGCTCTGCTCCCGAAGCGATCCGAAATCATCCTCGCCGCCGATCTCTATACTTTTCTGCAGGAGGACCGGCCCGGAATCCATTCCCGAGTCTAGCCTGAACACAGTGACTCCCGTCTCCTTCGCTCCGTCCATCAGCGCCCTCTGCAGAGGAGCGGCGCCCCGGTAAAGGGGCAGCATGGACGGATGTATGTTAAGACAGCCCGCCCCGATGTATAAAAGCGGTCCTTTTATGAACTGCCCGAAATCCACCGCAAACGCTAAGTCGACCGGGACGCTTTCCAGGCAATCCAGAACCGCCGGGTCCGCGGAAGCAGCGTCGGTCTCAACCAGCGGTATGTCCCATCCTTTGGAGGAGACCAGCCTGCCCACCGGAGTGCGCGTGACGGCGCCTCCTCTGCCGGAACGCCGCGGCGGCGGCGTCACCACCCAAGAGGGCTCGGTCCATTCGGACAGCAGCTCCAGACATCTCGCCGCGAACACGCCCGTCCCGAAATACGCGTATTTCAGGCCGCTGCGGGACATCAAGCCGAACGGACCTTCTTCTCCAGCTTCTTCCGCAGATATGTCCGCTTCAGAGCCGAGAGATGATCTATCATGAGTCTGCCGTTGAGATGGTCCGTCTCGTGAGCGAACACCCTCGCCAAAAAACCCTCCGCGGCGGCGTCGTGATGATCGCCGTTTTCATCTCTGTATCGGATGCTTATCTTTTCCGGCCTCGTCACATCTTCGTAGATGCCGGGGAAGCTCAGGCAGCCCTCGTCGCTCCGCTCCGCCCCCTCGGACGAATATATTTCGGGATTTATTATGACGTGACGGTCTCCATTCCAATCCGCCACGAACATCCTCAGGGGGATACCCACCTGAGGAGCGGCGAGCCCCACGCCTTTCGCGAGATACATCGTCTCAAACATGTCCGTGACCAGTTTTTTCAATTTATCGCCGAACTCCGTGACATCCGAGCACTCCGCCCGAAGCGCCGGATCAGGATAGACCAGTATATCCAATATTGCCATAAAAAGATATCTCCCCCGACACTAATTTATTTTCCTTATTTTAACAGTTATCGACCATCGCGCAACAGATGCCGTACGCAAACACGGGACGGCGGGCCGGACTGCGCCGCCGTCACCGGCGGGATTTTCCGGCGATGCGGGCCAATATATCCCGCAGGCGGCGGTTTTCCTCGCCGGTCATGTTCAGGTCCCTGTAGTAAATCTTTTCAAAGCACGAGACGAATTCGGAAGCTGCCTGATATATCTCGCCTGAGCGGTCCGACTCGCGGACCGACCCGACGAATTCTTCCAGCCCTTCGCTGACCTTTTTCTCGAAACCGCAGCGCCTCATCGCCGCAAGGAACTTTTCGCGGAGCGCTTCCTCCCGGGAAAATTTCCCTCTTGCCCGGAAACAGCCGCGGTACTTCACAAAAACGACGAGCAGCGAGGCCGATACAGCAGCGGCCGCGGCTCCGTAAGCGGAACCGGCGTCAGGGAGCGCTTCGAAAGCGGAGGCCAGGGCGTATCCCGGGCTGGAAAATATCTCCCTCACAGCCTCGATTATATGCTGCTGCGTGTCGCTGCCGTACTCCAGAAACGCCCTGGAGAGCTGATAGTTGATGTAATCGATGTACATGCTCAAAAGCCCGTAACCGGCGCTATCGTCCGCGCCTCCCTCTCCTTCGGCGGAAGCGGGCGTGGGGTTGTACCTTATCCACGCGCCTTCCTTCCCGCTCCACGCCTCGACCCATACATGGGCGCTGGACTGACTGACCATGTAGTACCCGCCGCTGTCGTTGTACACTCCTCCGCGGTAGCCAGCCACCAATCTGGCGGGGACTCCGGTCATGCGCAGCATGACCGCCATAGCGCAGGCGAAATATTCGCAGTTTCCCTTTTTCCACGTGAAGATGAAATCATCGAGAGGCCTTGAAGAAACAGGCAGGTCCGATATGGTGTACGAGTACTCGGGAGAGAGGAGGCGGCCCATGACAGCCTCCGGTTTCTCCTCATCGCTCAGCCCAAAGACTATGGAGCGGGCCAGATCTTCTATGGCGGGGCTGAAGTCCGGCGGGAGGTTCGTATAGCGGTTCATCTGGATATTCCCCGACGATGGGATCACCCTGTCGGAAAGAGACGAGACGACGGAGTAACTTTTCACCCTCTCCCTGAAATTGACGTTCACGAACACGCCGTCCCCCGCCGGCATGACGCCCGGGGTATTCGTGGATACAGGCACGTCCAGGGCGAATATCGCCCTCATGTACCCGATGTTCTCCATGAATATATCCTGCCTGACCGTTTCATTTCCGGGCGGCGCCTGAACGGCCGAGTTTTCCCTCATTCTCCTGGCAGACCAGGTTTCTCCGTCGAAATAATCCAGCACTATTCCCCTCCAATACAGATACTTCGGGGCGACAGGCGGCATGATGGCGCGAAACGCGAGGGAATTGTCCTCTTTTATCGCCCGGACCGAGCCCAGTCTGATATGATCGCTGAAACCGACCCTGTTATCCTGCCCTCTGGCCATCTGCAGCCGTCCCAGCGTGAGCCTGGCGCGGGGAGCCGAGAAAAACAGCAGAAAACAGAGCGGCAGCATCATCGCCCAGATAACGAGGGATCTCCCGAACACCTGGAGAAGCTCTTTGATCGAGAGGGACGAATCGGGGCTGCGGGCCAGCCATGCTGCGAGAATCAGCTCATAGCACGCAAGCACGCTTATGACCGCACAGCAGTACAGGAAGGACACGTCTGAGGCGTCCACCGACGCGATTATCACAGCGAATACAGAGAGAGCCGTGATCTGGAAATAATCCCGGGAGCTCTTTTCCTCGAGCATTTTCACCGCTGTCATCAACAGTATGGCTTCAGTGAAAACGGCTATGAAGGTGCTCGGCCTCATCCTCATCACCGAAGCCGCCAGTACGCAGATCGAAACGATATTGAGAAGCAGCCTGGGAGGATGCCTCCGGCCCGTCCGGTCGATAAACACCCCGACCGCCGTCAGAACAGCATAGAGGACCGTATAGACGGGTTCGATCAAGCGGACTCCGGCATAGAGGGCCGCCGCGCACAGCAGGATCGTACAGCCCAGTATAAGCTCTCTCAAAGGAACGGCACGGTCACTCATAGAGGGCAAGATGCGTCAGCATGGACAGCTTGTCGGCTCTCGCGGACGACGGCGCCCAAAGGCGCCCCCGGTCTGACATCCCTATGGGAGAGCCGGATTTGACGGAGTTCGAAATTTCGTGGGACGCCAGGGACAAGCCCGATTCTATCCCGGCAGACACCAGCGAGTCCAGGTCTATGATCCTCACTCCGCCGTCCCCGTCCCGGTCATAGAGACGCGAACTGAGACGCCCGGTGCGGGCCGTCGATTTCCAGTGGATCACCCTCATGGGATCTCCCTCCGCATAAGGACGCACCCCTATCATCTCTCTGTCGGAGTCGTCCCTGCCCGCGCGTCCGTCATCTTCCCCGTCCTGGAGCCAGAGGCGCGCGTCTCTGCGGTTCGCCCGGACGGGCGCCGGAAACACGGTGACGCTCCCCCTGAATTTGACAGGCCAGTATCGGGTGAAAAAATTAAAGGGATAGGAGGACGACAATTCGATGCCGCTCACTTCGTGCGTCCCGCGGGACTCGATTGCGAACATCACCGGGGACGAGACCGTCTCGCCGGGCTGCACCGCGGGGAAAAAAGCGTGACGCGTCCCGACCCGCACGTCTATGAGAAATATGGGCGGCCTGCCGGTGTTAGTGACGTTTACGGTCAGAAGGAAAGGCGTCCGCGCGTATATCTCGTCCGGAAACGACACGGTCACGGAGGCCTTCCGTATATTGCGCCGCCCGGCTATGCCGGAAGCCAGCATATAGCCCAGGAACGCGGAGGCGGCGAGATAATGGAAGTTGCTGCCAACGTTTATGGCCAGCAGTCCCAAGGCTATGGACATGACTATATAGATCATGCCCGCTCTGTGCACAGTTATAACCTTCATGGTACCGGGGTCTCAGCAAGGATCGAGGAAATCAGATTACGGGCGTCGTCTCCCGATTTCGAAATCATCTGCAGCCTGTGGGACAATATGTCATGCGCGAACAGCTTGACGTCCTCGGGAACCACATAGTCCCTCCCCCTCATCCAGGCCGTGCATTTCGCGGCGCGGCAGAGCACCATAGCGCCCCTGGTAGAAATGCCGGTTTCCACCATCGGGTGACGCCTGGTGGCGTCAGATATCGTCAGCACATAATCGAGTATCTTATCGGATATGACGACCTCGTTTGAGATATACCTCTGACACGCCGCAACGTCGTCCGCGGTGAATACCGGGGCCAGATTCTCTATCATCTCCTTCTGACTGCCCGAGCGCAGTATACCGCGCTCCGAATCCCTGTCCGGGTAGCCTACGGCGGCCTTGATCATGAACCTGTCCATCTGGGATTCAGGAAGGGGAAAGGTTCCGGAATGCTCTATGGGATTCTGGGTGGCGGCGACTATGAAAGGAGACGCCATTCTGTACGTCACGCCGTCGATGGTGGTCTGTTCCTCCCCCATAGCTTCGAGCAGCGCGCTCTGAGTCTTAGGGGTAGCCCTGTTTATCTCGTCCACGAGCACCAGATTGTTAAATATGGGGCCGGGGTGAAACTCGAAAATCCCTTTTTCGGCCCTGAAGATATTGAGTCCCGTGACGTCGGTCGGCAGTAGATCGTTGGTGCACTGCACCCTTCCGAAAGTGAGCCCCAGCACCCGGGCCGCCGCCAGAGCCACTGTAGTCTTGCCGAGACCGGGAATGTCCTCCAGCAGTATATGCCCTCCCGAAAAGACGCAGACCATTACGCGCATCATCACGCCGCTCTTGCCGTGCAGGACCTCCTCCAGACGTTCCATAGCCTGTTTTATCAAATTATTTTTTATATCAAAACTAATCATACAACACACTCCAGGGTATAAACTTTTATCTTATAATCTTATCTCATAATTGCGTCAATCGTATTATTCCAAATCAAACTCGCGTCCTGCGGGTTTGATTTAACCCCGCATATCCGCTCACTGCGGATGTACGCAGACACGTCAGAAAACGCAGAACGCGGAGGGATATCGCACCCGCCGCGTTACCATGCCGTCCGTACCGGCGTCTGGAAACCTACCGGGTCAGGGCCGACACGAAGTCCCCCATACGTGAGAGCGCCTCTTTTATCTCGCCTGCCGGCCTGCAGTACGTCATCCTCATATAGCCGTCCTCCGCCCCGAACGGCTGTCCCGGAACCGTGGCGACCCCTGTGGCCTCGAGCAGCCTGGCGCAAAATTCCGGCGACGGCACGCCGAGCCCCTTTATGCTCGGGAACACGTAAAAGGCGCCTTCCGGCGTCGGAACATCGACGCCGTTTATTTTGGAAAGCATGCCGACCATCAGATCCCTGCGCGCTTTG
>JAISWP010000065.1 GCA_031271065.1 Synergistaceae bacterium | reverse complement strand
GCACAAACAAAAGAACAACATAATCAACGCTGAGAGCGGCGTGAATAATAAAAAAAATTTTTTTATTAAATAATATTAAAAAGAAAACGAAAAAAATCGGATTACTAATCAATGAAGATACGAAAGATATTATTTATTATATGGACTTTGTTTTTACGTGGGTTCCAATTTTCACAATGGGCTTTTGCTCTCCTTACACTTCTAAAAAGCTATGGAAAAAATAAAATCGGGGAGGGGTAATTGAAGTGTATATTCTTGCCTCTTGGAAGCCAGTTACAGACTGAAAGTTATAAACCCTATACAATCTGACGCTTTCCGTAGGATGTCCATCCGAAAGACAGAACGGCAAACACGACCCATTTGACCCTCATATCCTCATCTGCCACCGTTCCCCTCCGAGGCGCAAGACCTCCGGCGCCCTCGGCCCGAGCCGGCGCAGATGGCGGCCTACCCGCCCAGATACGCCTTCTTCACGCCGTCGTCCTCCAGCAGGTCGCCGGCATCAGACGCCATGACGACCCGGCCGGTCTCCAGTACGTAACACCTGTGAGCGACGGAGAGCGCCATGCGGGCGTTCTGCTCGACCAGAAGGATTGTCGCTCCGGCTTCGTTGAGTTCCCTTATGATGCCGAATATCTGCTGAACGAGCACGGGGGCCAGACCCATCGAGGGCTCGTCCATCATGATGAGGCGGGGCGCGGACATGAGCGCGCGTCCCAAAGCAAGCATCTGCTGTTCGCCGCCCGAAAGGGTGCCGGCGATCTGATCCTTCCGCTCTCTCACCCTGGGGAACCTCTCGTAGACATCCCGCCTCGCGCGTTTGTTATCCTCTTTGCTCCTTATATATCCGCCCATGTCCAGGTTCTCCCGGACGGTCATGTGCCGGAATATCCGGCGGCCCTCGGGGACGTGCGTGAGTCCCATGCCGGCGAGCTTGTAAGCGTCCGCGGAGCTTATGTCGTTTCCGAGGAAAGTTATCCTGCCGGTCTTAGAGCGCAGGAGGCCGGACACCGTCCTCAGTATCGTGCTCTTGCCCGCGCCGTTGGCCCCGATCAGGGTCACTGTCTCGCCCTGCCGAACCTCGAAGGAGACGTCCTTGACCGCGTGTATGGAGCCGTAATATACGTTGATGTTCTCAACCGAGAGCATTCTCAATCTCCCCCCTGCTGCCCGAGATACGCCTCGACGACCAGGGGGTTGTTCCTGATCTCCTCCGGGGACCCCTGCGCTATGATGAGACCGTAGTTCAGCACCAGTATCCTCTCGCATATCCCCATGACCAAGCTCATGTCGTGCTCTATCAGGACGATCGCCACGCCGAACCTGTCCCTCACGTCGCGTATGGTGCGCATGAGATCGGCGGTCTCAGACGGATTCATCCCGGCCGCCGGTTCGTCCAGCAGCAGCACCTTGGGGTTCGTGGCAAGAGCCCTCGCTATTTCGAGCCGCCTCTGAGCGCCGTAAGGCAGGCTCCCGGCCTCGGCGGCGGACACGTCCTCCATGCCGAACACGGAGAGCAGCTCCATCCCGAGAGCCGTGGCCTCCGCCTCCTGTCTCCAGTAGGACGGCAGCCTGAGACACGCCGCCAGGAGCGAATATTTCATGCTGTTGTGGAGAGCAATCTTGACGTTGTCTATCACGGAGAGGGACTTGAAAAGCCTTATATTCTGGAACGTCCTGGCTATGCCGTATTTCGTGACCTCGTGGGTCGCCTTTCCCTGCGTGTTTCTCCCCGTAAGCCTTATGCCGCCCCTCGACGGGTGATAAACGTTTGTGAGCAGGTTGAAAACGGTCGTCTTTCCCGCCCCGTTCGGGCCTATGAGACCGACTATCTCCTTGCCTCTCACCTGTATGTTGAAATCGTCGAGGGCCTGGAGCCCTCCGAACTTTATCCCCAGATTCGAGACGTCAAGAACCGGCGCCACCGGAAGCTCCCCCTTTGCCGGAAAAAAGCCCGCGAACCCGCGCGCCGAGCCCGCCGACCGCGTCCCCGAGCGAAAATTCGTAGCGTCCGCAGAGACCCGACGGCTTGAAAATCATCACCAAAATCAGCAAAAGCGAGTAGACGACCATTCTGTACTGGTCGAAACCCCTGAGCACTTCCGGCAGAATCGTGAGGGATGCGGCGGAGACGACCGACCCGAATATGGAGCCCAGCCCGCCGAGGACGACAACGACCAGTATCTCCACCGATCTCATGAAATCGAATTTCGACGGGTCCAGTATCATCTGGATGTGAGCGTAAAGCCCGCCCGCCACCCCCGCGAAACCGGCGGACACAGCGAAGGCCATCGTCTTGTAGTAAGTGGTCGGTATGCCGGATGCCTCGGCCGCGATCTCGTCCTCTCTTATGGAGAGCACCGCCCTCCCGTGCCGGGACCGGATCAGCGCGGATATCACAAACAGCGTGATCAGCACAGATATGTAGGTCCATGTCACCGTCGTCTCCCTGGCTATCCCCTTCAGGCCGAAAGCGCCCCCGGTGAAACCCAGGTTCAGTATCACGACGCGGATGATCTCACCGAAGCCCAAAGTCACGATCGCCAGGTAATCCCCTCTCAGCCTCAGGGCCGGGAGGCCTATGAGGACACCGAAGGCGGACGCGGCGCAGAAAGCGAGTAAAAGACCGATCGGGAGCTCCAGATTCGGGGGAAGATTCACGGACATCGTAAAAAGGGCCGCAGCGTAACCTCCCACCGACATGAAACCGGCGTGACCCAGCGGAAGCTGCCCCATGAAACCGGCGGACAGGTTGAGGCTGACCGCCAGTATGATGTTGTAACCGATCTGTATGAGCACCCACTCCTCGTAGCGCCTTATGACCCTGTACCTGATGAGGATCATTATCACCCCGTAGAGCAGGGCGGCTGCGGACGCGTTCAGCAGATACCTGCGGAGAGTATTCCCGGGAATCATGCCCATGCCCCGGTCACACCTTCTCCCCCGACCCGCGGCCCAATATGCCCGACGGTTTTATCAGAAGCACCGCTATCAGCACTCCAAAGACCACCGCGTCGGTCATCTTCGAACTCACAAATCCCCTCGTGACGCTCTCCCCCACCCCTATGCAGAGCCCGCCCAGCATCGCCCCCGGGATCGAGCCTATGCCGCCCAGCACCGCGGCCACAAAGGCTTTGAGCCCAAGCATGGAGCCCATAGTCGGCTGAATCTGCGAATAGGAGCAGCAGTAAAAGACCGAGCCGATCGCGGCCAGCCCCGACCCGACGGCGAACGTAAACGAGATAGTGCTGCTGACGTTCACCCCCATGAGCTGCGCCGTTTCGTCGTCCTCAGAGACGGCGCGCATGGCCCTGCCCATACTGGTGTATTTCACGAGCAGCGTGAGGGCCGTCATTATGATCACGGAAATGATTATCGTAGCGGGCGTGGCGGTGGAAAACTGCCTCCCCCCGATGGTGATGGCGCCCTTGAAGAAATTGGTGAACATCCTGGGATCAGCTTTGAATATCAGCTGTACGACGTTCTGCAGAAACAGGCTCACCCCTATGGCGGTAACGAGAAGCGACAGCCTGCCGTATTTTCTGAGGGGCTTGTACGCTATCTTTTCGATGAGAACGCCAAGCGAAGCGCAGAAAAAAACCGAGAATAAAGCCGCGAACAGGGCGGGGACTCCGAAACGCGACATCATATACCAGGTACAGTACGCCCCCACCATTATGATGTCGCCGTGGGCGAAATTTATGAGCTTTATCACCCCGTACACCATGCTGTAGCCCAGCGCCACCAGAGCTTATATGCTGCCGATCTGAATACCGCTTATCAGGATATGTATGAACGTCATAGACGATAAACCCCGTCCCGCCCGATAAAAATCAATCGCGCGGCGGAGCGCAGATACGCGTCCGCCGCGCCCTGGAGACTGACTTTCTTACCTGTATTTGCTCTCGAAGACGTACTTACCGCCCTCGATCCGGATGACCGTCACGTCTTTCACCGGATTGTTGTTCTCGAACGTGATGCGGCCCGTCACGCACTCCAGATCGGTGGCTACCATGCGGTCGATCACGGCCTGATAGGACTTTTCGCTGGGACCTATCTCCACTCCGTCCGCGGCAGCCCTCTTTATCGCGTCGAAAAGTATCGCGGCCGCGTCATACCCAAGCGCCGCGAAGGCGTTGGGGGTCGCTCCGTAGGCAGCCTCGTAGCTGCCGCGGAAATTCCTGACGATATCGCTGGGATCGTCGCTGAAATAGTGGTTGGCGAAATAGAGCCCCTCGAACACCGAGACGTCCGCGCCCTCTATCTCCAGCACGCCGTCGGTCCCGTCGACCCCCAGCGGGATCGCCTTTATGCCGGCCTTTTTGGCCTGAGAGCAGATGAGGTATACCGTGTTGTAATAGTCTGGGATGAAAAGCACGTCCGGCTCGAGAGCCGCTATGTTTGTGAGCTGGGCGTTGAAATCCACGTCGCCCGCCGAGTAGCCTTCGGCCGCCGCGACTTCGAGCCCTATCGCCTCGGCGCTGGCCTTGAAGGCGTTATAGAGCCCCGTCGAGTAAGCGTCGGAGACGTTGTATATGACGGCGGCCTTCCTGGCGCCCAGCTTCTCATACGCGAAACGGGCCATAGATCCCCCCTGAAAAGGATCCTCGAAACAGGCGCGGAAGAAATTCTTTCCGTAAGTCGTTACGTCCGGATGCGTGGCAGTTCCGGTGATGCCGGGGATGTTGTCCGCCGCCGACGCCTGGGCGACGCCGAAGGTCGGGGAACTTGTTACCGGCCCTCTGACCGCCGCGGCCTCGTCCGCCGTGACAAGCCTGTTGTAGGCGTTCAGCGCCTCCGTCGGGTCTCCCTTGTCGTCGTAGATCACCAGCTCCACTTTCCGCCCCCCGATGCCGCCGGCCTCATTGGCGATCTTGGTGAAAAGCTCCACTCCGTTCCTGACCGCGGTGCCGTAAACCGCCACGCCGCCGGTCAGCGGGGCTATCACGCCGATCTTTATCGCCGCGTCGCCCGCGAAAGCCGTGCCGACAAAACACAACGCCAGAACCAGAAGCAATACCGTGATTTTTTTCATTACAATCGCGACCTCCCAATTAAGCGGTATTATTATACAATCACGAAAAAAGCCTTTTAAACTTTAATAGGCCCTTTTCATTGATTATCTGCGAAACTTTACAGGAAAGGGGCGATGTTGTCAACAAAAGACAAGCCGGCCATAAGGATATGCCCCGCGCCGCTGAAATTGATTACAGTTCAGAGAGCGTGTGCATTTTATCTTTTAAGGAAATATACAGGTCCTTGTATACTTTATAAAATTCATCGTATTTTCTG
>JAISWP010000027.1 GCA_031271065.1 Synergistaceae bacterium | reverse complement strand
CAGCCAGCCAGCCAGCCAGCCAGCCAGCCAGCCAGCCAGCCAGCCAGCCAGCCAGCCAGCCAGCCAGCCAGCCAGCGCATAAACTTTACCTTATGTAAGCCGCCGCATCCGCTTTTTAAGCGTTTCCCGTTTCGTAAATACACATGTTCCAGAATTTTTCCGCCGCGCATCGAGCCTCAAAGCTCGGAGGCGTCCCGCGGTGCGCGTTCGCGGGGTTATCGTTTCATGGCGCCGTATCGATCGGACGTTTTTGAATACAGATTATTGAGGAGGGCTGGAAATGAATAAAAAGAACGTCATCTGGATCGCGCTGTTTTTTGTCATAGTCATCACATTTTTTGTTTATAAATCATCACAGCGGGAAGTGAAGGGCGAACCGGCCGTATCCCAGCCGCCGGGTCCGGAGGCTCTTGCCGGCGGGCCGCGTGAGGCATCGAGCCAGCAGTTTCACATAGGGATAGTGACCGCCGACACCTCTCAGAGCTACGACGAATTTCTGGGCGCGCAGGAGGCCGTACGGCTTTACGGAGACGTGGAAAACGGTGGCATGATACGCCACGTCACGTATCCTGAAAATTTCATGGCCGAAATGGAGGCCGCGATCGCGAGGATAACGGACTTGGCCGGGGACCCTTTGATGAAGGTCATCATCGTAAATCAAGGCATTCCCGGTACGGCTGAGGCCATCCGCAAGGCAAAGAACTTTCGCCCGGATATATTGTTTCTGGTCGGCGAAGCTCACGAGGACGCCGGGGTCATAGCGTCCGCCGCCGATCTCGTGGTGTTCTCCGATTTCATATCGCGCGGCTACCTCATACCCCGCTCGGCGAAGGAACTTGGCGCCGATACGTTAGTCCATATCTCATTCCCGCGCCACATGATCGACGAACCGATGAGCCGCAGACGGGCGATAATGGAGCGCGCCTGCCGCGACCTGGGGATCGAATTTGTGTTCGAGAACGCGCCGGACCCGATGGGAGAGGCGGGGATCGACGGCGCGCAGCGGTTCATCGCGGAGGTATTCCCCGAGTGGATAGAGAAATACGGGGAAAACACCGCATTCTTTTCCACGAACGACGCGCACACGGAACCGCTTCTCCGTCAGATAGCGAGGTATGGCGGCTATTTTATCGAGGCGGATATCCCTTCTCCCCGGCTCGGGTATCCGGGGGCCTTTGACATAGATGTCCAGAGCGACGACGGGGATTGGCCGATGGTTTTGAAAAAAGTCGAAGACGCCGTAGTCGCCGCGGGGGGCGGGGGACGTATGGGGACCTGGGCTTATTCCCTCGCGTTCTGCCATTCAGCCGGACTTGCTGAATTCGGGCGCCTGGTCGCCTCCGGACAAGCCGAAATTACCGACAAGAAAACGCTGCTCGAGTGTTACGGGAAATTTTCGCCCGGGGCGGCGTGGAACGAGAATTATTATACTGACTCGGTGACGGGGCGGCAGATAAAAAACTGCGTCCTCGTCTACCAGGATACTTACATATTCGGCAGAGGATATCTCGGCTCCGCGGAGGCGGCCGTGCCACCCGAATATCTCAAAATCTCCTCGGGTCACGGCAGAAAAGCGCAGGAGCCTAAGTTTCACATAGGAATAGCGACGGGCACCATCTCCCAAGGCGTGGACGACCTGCTGGGAGCGCGCGAGATGATCCGCCTCTACGGCGACGCCGATGACGGCGGGATGATACGCCATGTCACCTATCCCGACGATTTCATGGACAAGATCGACACTACCGCAGGACTGATCGCGGAACTCGCGGACGACCCCCTCATGAAAGTCATAGTGGTAAACCAGGCTATCCCGGGCACGGCGGAGGGGTTCCGCAGGGTCAGGGAGAAACGCCCGGATATCGTATGCCTTGCCGGCGAAGCTCACGAGGGCGCGGACGAAATCACGCCGGCAGCCGATCTCGTGGTGAACGGGGACTTCATATCACGCGGCTATCTTATCCCGTATCTGGCGCGGCATTTGGGAGCGAAGACCTTCGTCCATGTGTCTTTTCCAAGGCACATGGGCTACGAAACTATGAACCGGAGAAGGGCCATAATGGAGCAAGCCTGCGCGGATCTCGGCATGAGCTTCGCCGACGAGGAGGCGCCGGACCCGACCGGAGAAGCGGGGGTGGAAGGGGCGCGGCGCTTCATACGTGAGAATTTTCCCTCCTGGGTCGAAAAATACGGCAGGGAAACGGCTTTCTTCTGCACCAACGACGCTCATACAGGGCCTATACTCGAGATGGTCGCGGCCAACGGGTGTTTTTTCGTGGAGGCCGACGTTCCCTCGCCCTTCATGGGATACCCCGACGCTTTCGGGGTTGAAATCCAGGGAGAACAGGGAGACTGGCAGGGTATTCTGAATAAATTGGAGCCGGCTGTCGTGGCCGCGGGAGGAGGCGGCCGGATGGGGACCTGGGTATATTCCCTCGGCTTCATACAGACGGCCGGGATAGCCGAGTTCGGACGCCTCATCGCCGAGGGCGCCTGCAAAGTGACCGACACAAAGACATTGCTCGAGTGTTTTGAAAAATTCTCGCCCGGGGCGAAATGGAACGGAACGTACTTCATGGACGCCGTGACGGCGAAACCCGTCAGAAACTATTTTCTCGTATATCAGGACACTTATGTGTTCGGCAGGGGATATATGGGGGCAAGCGGCGTGGAGATACCCGAGAAATACATGTCCATAGGGACGAATTATGAATTTATGGGAAGCGGCGAAGAAGGATTATAAACAGCTTTTGTTCGTGTGCGCCGCTTTCCTGGCGACGGCGCTGGCGAGTTACTTCTACGTCGGCGTGGTGATGAGGCGTCAGATCGATCTCCACAGCCGGAGCGAGATGCTCGCCTATCAGACGGCTTTGAGGTCTCTGATCCTCGCCCACGAGGACGCCCTTCAGCACGCGGCGGTGTCGGTGGGTATGGCGATGCAGAGGGGAGCCGGGCCGGACGAGCTGCAGGACATTCTGAAGAACTGGACGGAGGCGTTCAGAAAGCAGAAAGACATAAAGGACGTGTTCGTATCCGTTTACGGCTATCTCGACGGGAACTACCTGGACGGCACGAGCTGGATACCGGGCGAGTTCTATTACCCGAAGACCGCGCCCTGGATGAGGGGCGCTATAACGCAGAACGGGATATTTCACTCGAAACCGTATATTGACCCGCGGACTGGGAACGCGGTAAACGCCGTTTCGATGGTGGTTTTCGACGAAAACGGGGAAAGTCATGGAGTGCTGGCCCTCGACTATCTCCTGAATCCGGTGATAGACCAGGTGAAAGCGTACAAAGTCGCGGATACGGGGTACGGAATACTGATGGACGGCTCCTTCGGCGTGCTCACCCACCCGGAGAGCAGATATATCGGCGGACATATCGACGACCTGCCAGGATACGCGGAGATTCACGAAAAAATGAAAAACCTGGGGGACGATGTGCTTGTCGAAAGGATCCTTGACGCGGGCGAGGAGTACATAGGCTTTTTCAGCCTGCTCGAAAACGGCTGGCGCCTCGGGATTATCGCGCCGGTCCAATATTATTACAGCGAGGTCAAGAGGGTGATGCCGGTCATCGCTGTTTTGTGCGCGATGCTCGCGCTGGCGCTGTGCTGCGTCCTGGTCCGTCTGAGCGCCGCTAAAATGCGTTCGGAGGAGGAGAGCCGTTCGAAATCGTCTTTCCTTGCTCGCATGAGCCACGAGATACGCACCCCTATGAACGCCATAATCGGCATGGGCGAACTCGCGGCGCGGGAATACGGGACTCCCCAGGCTTTCGAATACATAGCCGCGATCAGGCACGCCGCGTCGGATTTGCTGTCCATCATCAACGACATCCTTGATTATTCGAAAGTCGAATCCGGGACTTTTCAGATATCGTCGGCCCAATATGAAACATCGTCCATGCTGAACGACGTTTTGGCGATAATAGGCGTCAGGGCGAAGGAAAAATCTCTCGACCTGATCACCGAGATAGACCCGAACATTCCGGGAAAGCTGATCGGAGACGAGGTCCGGGTACGCCAGATTCTGCTGAATCTCCTGTCGAACGCGGTGAAGTATACCGGACAGGGCGGGGTCGTATTCATCGCCGGGTATGAGAGATGTGACGACGGGGTGAATCTCACGTTCACGGTGGAGGACAGCGGGATCGGCATAAAACCCGAACACCTGGGTTATCTGTTCGGCGATTTTGTCCGGCTGGATCAGAAGGGCGCGAAACATCATATCGAGGGTACCGGGCTCGGGCTTTCAATATCGCGCAGCCTTTGCCGGGCTATGGGCGGGGATATCACTGTGGAAAGCGAGTACGGAAAGGGGTCGTCGTTTACGGCCGCGATAAAACAGGGGGTCGCTGACTGGACGCCGGGCAGTTTTTCGGGCAAAGGGCTTTACGGCAGAGAATCCGCGGTAACGGGCGTGAATTTTACCGCCCCCGGGTTTCGCGTCCTGGTCGTCGACGATATTGCCACAAACCTGACGGTGGCGCGGGGGATGCTGTCGCAGTTTCAGGTGGATATATCGACCTGCCTGAGCGGGCGCGAAGCGGTGGACACGGCGTCGGAACGCGAGTTCGGCATGATCTTCATCGACCACATGATGCCAGGGATGGACGGAATAGAGACCGCAAGGGCGATCCGCAGGCTGGAAGGCAGGTACGATCATGTCCCTCTGGTCGCTCTCACGGCAAACGCTATGGCGGGCACAAGAGAGATGTTCCTGTCGAAGGGCTTCGACGATTATCTGTCGAAGCCGATTGAGACGGCGAAGCTGAACGAAATTATGGAGAAATGGATTCCGGGCGAATTTCGCGTTTTTACGCCGGACGATCCCATCCGCCCTCCGGAAGATCCGGGCGCGCTCAGGATCGAAGGGATCGACACGAAGAAGGGCTTGGAACGTATGAGAGGTTCGATGAAAGATTATATCGAAGCGCTGGATATATTCTGCCGCGACGTGGAGTCGGCCCTGACGGATTTGAAAGACGTATCGGAAGAGAGCGTCGGGGATTTTACGATCCGGGTTCACGCGCTGAAGGGCGCGTCCGCGAACATCGGAGCGCTCGCGCTCTCGGATGAGGCGGCGTTTTTCGAGGACGCCGGCAAGAGGCGCGACCTGCGGGCCATACTGGACGGCATAGAGGTTTTCCGGGGGCGTCTGGCGGAAGTGGTCTTTCGCATACGACGCGCGATTTTGCCTCCTGACGGCGCGTGTCAGACGGAGGGGAGCGCTTTTGCGCCGGACAGCCTGCTCAAACTGAAGGACGCGATAAGCTCCCGCGATATCGGAGCCGTCGACCTGACGCTTGGCGAGCTGTCAGCGGCGGCTTCGGACGGGAGGTCGAAAAACGCGCTGCTGCTTGTTTCAAATCACGTGCTGATGGCTGATTTTGAGGAAGCGGAGGCAATTGTGGACGATATGCTTGAGGAGGCCGGATCATGAGCGA